>JAOPWG010000431.1 GCA_025965775.1 Modestobacter sp.
CCGCGGGGCTCAGCGGCCGCGGGCGACCCGCAGCGCAGCACCATCGGCACCTGCAGCGGCAGCCGGGCCGCGGCCACCGCCGTGGGCACCGGTTTGCCCCGCACCACCCGGAACGTGTGCAGGTGCGCCGGCACGAACGCGGCCAGCAGCGCCGCCGCGGCCCAGCCGCCGGCGCGGCGGGTGCCCGGGACCGCGAGCAGCACGGCGGTGCCCAGCTCGGCGACCCCGCTGCCGGTGACCCACGGCCGGGCCGGGCCCAGCTCCGGGGGCACCAGCCAGTCATAGGTTTTCGGCCGGACCAGGTGCAGCATCCCGGATCCGCCGAGCAGTGCCGTGAAGCCCAGCGCCAGGTCCTGCGCCCTCATGGCGCTCACCGTAGGCTCGGCGGCCGTGTCCGCCGTCGACCTGCTCATCGCCGCCGGGGTCGCCCTGCTGGCCGGCGGGATCAACTCCATCGCCGGCGGCGGGTCGCTGATCCTGTTCCCCACCCTGGTGGCCCTCGGGCTGGGCACGGTGCCGGCCAACGTCACCAACTCCATCGCCCAGTGGCCCGGCTACGTCGGCGGGGTGCTCGGCTTCCGCCGGGAGTACGAGGGGCAGCGCGGCCGACTGGTGCGCTTCTCGGTGGTGGCGGTGCTCGGTGGCAGCGCCGGATCGGTGCTGCTGCTGACCACGCCGTCGCAGGCCTTCGACACCCTCGTCCCGATCCTGGTGCTGGTGGCCAGCCTGCTGCTGGCCGCCCAGCCACTGGTCACCAAGCGGCTGAGGACCACCGAGGACGGACGCACCCGCGACCCGGTCTGGTTGTACGTCGCGCTGTTCGTGGCCACCGTGTACGGCGGCTACTTCGGCGGAGCCCTGGGCGTGATCCTCGTCGGCGTGCTGGGTCTCGGCCTGGGCAGGCTCAAGCTGGCCAACGCCATGAAGAGCGCGATCTCGCTGACCACCGCCACGGTCACCGTCGTCGTGTTCGGCATCTTCGGCCCGGTGTCCTGGCTCTACGTCGCCGTCTGCGCCCCCGCCAGCCTGCTGGGCGGGTTCCTCGGCGCGAAGGTGGCCACCCGCATCCCGAGCACGCCGCTGCGGGTGCTGATCGTGGTGTTCGGCGTCAGCGTCGCGGTGTATCTGTTCTTCCGCGGTTGACCGACGCCACCGATGACCGTCGTGGACGTGCTGCTCGCCGCTGCACTGCTGGCCGGCGCGCTGGCGGCCGCGGTCGTCGGCTCGCCACGGGTGCCCGCCGCGGCGGTCGCGGTCCCCGGCGCGGTGCTGCTGACCGTCGTCGGCGCGGTGAGCTGGGCCGCGGCGCGGGACACCGTCACCGGCCTGGCCCCGACCGTCGCGTTCCTCGTCGTGCTGCTGCTGCTGGCGCACCTGGCCGACCGGGAGGGCCTGTTCGACTGGGCAGCGGCCGTCACCGCCCGCCGGTCGGGCCGCTCCCCGCGGCGGCTGTTCGCCCGGGTGGTCCTGGTGGCCGCCGCGGTGACCGCCGTCCTGAGCCTGGACGCCACCGCGGTGCTGCTTACGCCGGTCGTGGTGGCGACCGCCGCCCGGATGGGGGTGCCGGGCCGGCCGCACGCCTACGCCACCGGCCACCTGGCCAACTCCGCCTCGTTGCTGATGCCGGTCTCCAACCTGACCAACCTGCTGGCCTTCGCCGCCACCGGGGTGTCCTTCGTGCACTTCACCGGCCTGATGGCCGGCCCGTGGCTGGTGGTGGTCGCCGTCGAGTACCTGGTGCTGCGGGCGGTCTTCCGCCGAGATCTCGGCGTGCCGGTGACCGCGCCGGTGACCGACGCGCCGCCCGCCCCGGTGCTCGCGCTGAGCGTGGTCGGGCTGACCGTGGTCGGGTTCGCGGTCGCCTCGGCGCTGGGCCTCGCCCCTGTCGTCCCGGCGGCGCTGGCCGTGCTCGTCCTGGGCGTGCCGCGGCTGGTCACCGGGCGCAGCCGGCCCGGGGAGTTGCTGCGCGCCGCTGATCTGCCCTTCGGCCTGTTCGTGCTGGGCCTGGCGATCGTCGTCCGCGCCCTGCAGGACGCCGGGCTCGGCGACGTGCTGGGCGCCGTGCTGCCCGACGGGCAGGGGCTGCTGGCGCTGCTGGGGGTGGCGGCGGTCGCCGCCGTGCTGGCCAACCTCGTGAACAACCTGCCGGCCACGCTGGCCCTGGTGCCGGCCGCCGCGGCCGGCGGTGCGCCCGCGTTGCTGGCGGTGCTCATCGGGGTGAACGTCGGGCCGAACCTGACCTACGTCGGGTCGCTGGCCACCCTGCTGTGGCGCAAGGCCCTCGGCCTGGAGGCGCCCGGCGCCGTGCGCTTCAGCGCCGTCGGGCTGGCCACCGTCCCGCTCACCCTGGTGGCCGGAACCGCAGCGCTGTGGCTCGCGCTGCAGGTGCTGCCGGGTTAGTCACTCGCCGCCGCGGCCCGGCTCCCCGATGGCGATCATCGCCTCGACCGCCTTCCGGGCGCGGGCGGCGGCCGAGGGGTCCACGTCCACGGCCCCCTCGCCGGTGCGCAGCGTGTGCAGCAGCTTGGCCGGGGTGATCATCTTCATGTAGCGGCAGGCCGCGCGAGCGTTCATCGGGATGAAGTCGGTGCGGCTGTTGAGCCCGCGCAGCTGGTGCAGGATGCCGATCTCGGTCGCCACCAGCACCTGCCGCGCCGAGGTGGCCGCCGCCTCCGCGACCATCCCGCCGGTCGACAGCACCCGGGTCCGGTCGGCCGGCAGGTCACCGTGGCTGACCAGGTCCAGCACGGAGGTGGTGCAGCCGCACTCGGGGTGCACCAGGATCTCGGCGTCCGGGTGCGCGGCGACCTGCGCCCGGACGTCGGCCGGGCTGATGCCGGCGTGCACGTGGCACTCCCCCGCCCAGATGGAGATGTTGCTGCGCCCGGTGACCCGCTTGACGTGCGCGCCGAGGAACTGGTCGGGGCAGAAGAGCACCTCGCGGTCGGCCGGGATCGACCGGA
>JAOPWG010000455.1 GCA_025965775.1 Modestobacter sp.
GGTGTGGTCCCAGTCGGCGGTCGGGGTGCCCGCGTCGTAGGCCGCGCCCCGGCTGGAGACGACGACCGCCGTCCGCCCGGCCAGCGGCTGCTCGCCGTCCGGCCCGAACGGGACCGTGGTGCCGAGCACGTGGACGTGGTCGACCCAGGCCTTCAGCGTCGAGGGCAGCGACCAGTTGTACATCGGGGCGCCGACCAGCAGGACGTCGGCGGCCAGCAGTTCGTCGAGGTAGCCGCGCTGGCGCTCCTCGGCGGCCGGGTCGGCGACCTCGGCGTCGGTGCGCAGCGACGGGGCCCAGTGCAGGGCGGCGTCGGAGAGGTGCGGCGGCGGGTCGGCCTGAAGGTCGTGCGAGGTGACCGTGAACTCGGGGCCCCGGGCGCGCCAGGCGTCGACGAACGCCGCGGTGACCGCCCGGGAGGCAGAGGCGCGCGGGTCGGCGGACGCGTCGAGGTGCAGCAGCTGGGGCATCAGAGCATCATCCCCTCCCGCGCGCGTGGCCCCCGGGGCCAGGCCTGAGGGGACGGGCCTCAGTCGGTCAGGCAGGCGCTGAGCGCACCCACCATGAGCGGGACGTCGAGGGCGGAGGCCAGCTCGCGGCAGGAATGCATGGCCAGCATCGGGGCGCCGACGTCGACGGTCGCGATGCCCAGCCGGGTGGCCGTCAGCGGGCCGACGGTGCTGCCGCAGGGCAGGTCGGCCCGGGTGACGAAGTGCTGCACCGGCACCCCGGCGGCAGCGCACCGCTCGGTGAACCAGCCGCCGCCGAGGGCGTCGGTGGCGTAAGCCTGGTTGGCGTTGAGCTTGAGCACCGGGCCGCCGCCCAGCTGCGGGGTGTGCGCCGACTCGTGCCGGTCGGCCCGGGTGGGGTGGACGGCGTGCCCCATGTCCGCCGACACCAGCACCGACCGGGCCACGGTCCGGTGCAGCGCCTGCGGGTCGCCGGGGTCGGTGGCCGCCACCAGCCGGGCGACGACATCCTCGAGGAAGCTGCCCCGCGCGCCGGCCATCGAGCCGCTGCCCACCTCCTCGTGGTCGTTGCAGACCAGCACCTGGGTGCGCTCGCCCGCCGGCGCGGCCAGCAGGGCCGTCAGCCCGGAGTGGCAGCAGGCCAGGTCGTCCAGCCGCGGCGCGGCGATCCAGGTGCCGTCGCCCCCCGCGCGGGCCGCCGGCTGGGTGTCGGTCAGCACCAGGTCGTGCCCGACCACGTCGTCCGCCGGTACCCCGGCCGCCTCGGCGAGCGCCTCGGCGAGACCCGGTTCGCTCCCCAGGTCGCGGGACCAGACCGGCACCAGGTGCCGCTGCGGATCCAGGGTCAGGCCCTCGCGGACGCTGCGGTCCAGATGGATCGCCAGCGACGGGAACCGGAGCGGTGCGCCGGGCAGTCGCACCAGCGCGGTCCCACCGCCGCGGAGGGCCACCCGGCCGGCCACGGTCAGCTCCCGGTCCAGCCAGGTGTGCAGCAGCGCGCCGCCGTAGGGCTCGACGCCGACCAGCCGGTAGCCGGCCTGCCGGACGTCGTTGTTCGGCCGCACCTTGAACGTCGGGGAGTCGGTGTGCGCCCCCACCAGCCGCATCCCCGACGCGGACAGGGGCGCCGAGCCCACCCGGAACGCGACCAGGCTCCCGCCGCGGCGGACGGTGAAGCGCGCGGCGCCGGGGGCGAGCTCCCAGCGGTCGACCTCGGCCATCTCGGTGAACCCGGCCGCGGTGAGCCGCCGGGCCATCTCCGCCACCGCGTGCGAGGGGGACGGCGACGCGTCGACGAAGGCCCGCAGGTCGTCGCCCGGGGCGAGTTCGTCGGTCCGGTCAGCGTCCACGGTGGGCATGCGCGCCATGGTGCCCGGTGCCCCGACGCACCCCTGCGGGCGGCCCGCTGCCACCCGCGCCGTCCGGGTGGGATGCTGCACGGTGTGAGTGAGCCCACCACGGCGACCCGGCCGACCCTGCCCAGTGACCCCGGCGCGCTTGCCGGCGCCCTGGAGGCCACCGGATACCTGCCCGACGAGGGCCTGGCGACGGCGGCCTACCTGGCGCTGGTCATGCACCGGCCGCTGTTCCTGGAAGGTGAGGCCGGCGTCGGCAAGACCGCCCTGGCCCGGGCGCTGGCCGAGGTCACCGGCCGGCCGATCTACCGGCTGCAGTGCTACGAGGGCCTGGAGGCCAGCCAGGCGCTCTACGACTGGGACTTCGGCCGCCAGCTGCTGCACCTGCGCGCCGCCGAGGCCGCGCACGACGGACACGGCACCGAGGAGCTCGAGGCCTCCCTCTACGACCGCCGGTTCCTGCTGGCCCGCCCGCTGCTGCAGGCGCTGGAGGACTCCCCGTCGGTGCTGCTGGTCGACGAGGTGGACCGGGCCGACGACGAGTTCGAGGCCTTCCTGCTGGAGGTCCTCTCCGACTTCACCATCTCCATCCCGGAGCTGGGCACGGTGCGCGCCGAGACCCCGCCGCTGGTCGTCCTCACCTCCAACCGCACCCGCGAGGTGCACGACGCGCTCAAGCGCCGCTGCCTCTACCACTGGCTGGAGCACCCCGACTTCGAGCGCGAGGTGGCGATCCTGCGCCGCCGGC
>JAOPWG010000467.1 GCA_025965775.1 Modestobacter sp.
CCGGGGCCGCCGCCTGTGCCGCGCGGAGCTGCAGGGTGAGGGAGACCAGGCGTTGCTGGGCGCCGTCGTGCAGATCGCGCTCGATGCGGCGGCGGGTGGTGTCGGCGGCGGCCACGATCCGCGCCCGTGACGCGGTCAGCACGGCCTGGGCCTCGGCGTTGGCGATCGCGGTGGCGACCAGTTCGGTGAACCCGGTCAGCCGGACCTCGGTGTCGGCCGGCAGCGGGTCCTCGCGGGTGGACGTCACGAGCATGACGCCCCATAGCCGGCCCTCGACGCTGATCGGCGCCGCGACAATCCAGCGCATGCCCCCCTCGCGGGCGAGGGCAGCAGCCTCGCCGGAGGCGTCGGAGTCGTCGATCCGCGCCGCCCGGCCGGTCTGGAACACCAGCGTGGTCACGTTCCGCCCGCCGAGTTCCATCTGGGTGCCGACCGGGACGAGGGAGGCGTCACCGGTGCTGACCCAGCCGCCGACGACCGTGGCCGTGCCATCCGGGTCGTACCGGCCCATACCCGTGATGTCGGCGGAGAGGACCCGCCCGACCTCGGCGGTGACCGCGGCGAAGATCTCTTCCGGCGGCGCCGCGCGGGCGACCAGGGTCGCCACCCGGCGCAGCGCGGCCTGCTCCTCGGCGTGGCTGCGCAGCTCCAGGCGGGCCTGCGCGTTGGCGATCGCGGTCGCGACCAGCTCGGTGAAGCGGGCCAGCCGGGCCTCCGTGTTGGCCGGCAGCGGCTCCGCGCGGGTGGACACCACGCTCATGACGCCCCAGAGCCGGCCCTCGACGCTGATCGGCACGCCGACGGCCGAGCGGATGCCCACCGCGGCAGCGACGGCGGCGGCCGGGCCCGTGGCGTGGGTGTAGTCGTCGATCCGCGCCGGTCGGCCCGTCTCGAAGACCAGCGACGTCAGGTTCCGTCCGCCGAGGCTCGTCCGGGTACCGACAGAGACGGGCAAGGCGCCCGTGCTGCTCCACACGCCGACGGTCGTCTGTGCGCTCTCCGGGTCGTACCGGACCAGGGTCGTGACGTCGGCCGAGAGCGCCCGCCCGGCCTCCGCGGTGACCGCGGTGAACACCTGCTCCGGCGGCGGCGCACGGGCGACCAGCGTCGCCACTCGGCGCAGCGCGGCCTGCTCCTCGGCGAACCCGCGCAGCTCCATCCGGGCCTGAGCGTTGGCGATCGCGGTGGCGACCAGCTCGGCGAACCCGGCCAGCCGCGCCTCCGTGTCGGTCGGCAGCGGCTCGTATCGCAAGTACGCCACGATGATGAGGCCCCACAGCCGCCCCTCGACGCTGATCGGCGCGCCCACCGACGAGCGGAAGCCCCAGTCACGGGCACCGGTGTTCCCGATGGCGCCCGAGACGTCGGCGTAGGCATCCAGGCGTGCCGGCCGGCCCGTCCGGAGCACGAGCGTGCTTACGTTCCGGCCGCCGAGCTGGAACCGCCTGCCGACCGGGGTCGGCGCGGCGGCGCCGGTGCTGGTCCACGTGCCGACGACCGTGATCATGTCGTCCGGGTCGGACCGGACCAGGACCGTGTAGTCGACCTCCAACAGCCCCCCGACCTCGCCGGTGACGGCAGTGAACACCGCCTCCGGCATTGTGGCGCCGGCGACCAGTGTCGCCACCCGGCGCAGTGCGGCCTGCTCCTCGGCGATCCGTTCACTCATCCCGACAGCCGTGAGGACTCCGTTCCGGCTACAGCTCCGCAGCCGCCTCGTCGGACGCCCGCCGGCGCCCAGCGTGCTCGCAGCGAGAAGACCAATCAAGAACTCCCGGGGGGCGCCGGTCGCAGCCGCCCACCGGCGCCGACGAGGTGGCAGCTCACGACGCCGTCCACCCGTTTCCCACCAGGACTTGTCAACGCACATCCCACCTTGCTGCCGAACTCAGGCTCGGGGGAACACGGTTCAGCCGGTCCAGACGTCGGCGACCCGGCCGGCGACGGACGCCGCCTGCGCCCGCCCGGCCCGGGCCGCGGGCTCCCGCGCCGCCGGGTCGAGCACGTTCCTGCCGATCGCCGTCCGGCTGGCCTGGTCCGGGGAGACGACCGCGACCCGGCTGACCAGCCCGGTCACCTGCGCGTCGACGCTGGTCATCGGGCCGACGCCACGCGGGATGGGCGCCAGCACCACGATCCGGTCGTAGCCCTCGGCAAGGTCGGCGTTGGCCGCCGAGCGCATGCCGCCGTCGACGTAGCGCCGTCCGTCGATGGTGACCGGCGGGTACACCCCGGGGACGGCGCAGCTGGCACCGACCGCGGCGACCAGCTCGACCCCCGAGTCGCGGGTGAAGGTGGTGAACTCCCCGCTCTCGGCGTCCACCGCGGTGACCACGAACGGGCGCTCGGGCCACACGGTCGAGGGCAGCCGCGAGGCGATGGCCGCGCGGCGCTCCTCCTCGGTCGGGGTCAGCCCGGCGTCGGCGGCCCGGCGGGCGAGCTCCCCGACCCGGCGTCGGAAGGCCACGTCGTCGCGGCGGGCGCGCAGCATGGCCAGGGCGTAGCGGACGAGCACCGCCCGGGTCATCCGGGCGACCCGCTCCTGGGTCGGCGGCTCCAGCTGGCCGGCGTAGAGATCCTCGACGGCGGTGCCGCTGGTCAGCTGGGAGCCGACCACTGATCCCGCCGACGTCCCGACGACCAGGTCGGCGGTGCCCAGGTCGATGCCGGCCTCGGCCAGGCCGGCGACCACGCCGACCTCCCACGCGATCCCGGTGATGCCGCCGCCACCCAGCACGAGTGCGGTGCGCTGCTCGCTCATCGGGTCATCCTGACCCACGGGGCCGGTGTAGACCGGGAGAGTGACGTGCGCCACGATGCGGACCAGCGCCGATGCACACGGAGGACGACGGATGACCACGACGGACACCCCTGCCAGCACCACCCCCGGCGCCCAGGGCAGCACCTGGCCGCCCGGCGTCCCCCGGGCGCTGGACTACCCGCAGGTGCCGGTCGGGTCGATCCTGCGGGCCGCGGTGCGCCGCTGGGGCGAGCAGACCGCGTTCATCCACCATGACGTCGAGCTGTCGTTCACCGAGCTGGGCCGGCGCGCCCACGCCGTCGCCGCGGGGCTCGCCGAGCTGGGCATCGGCCGGGGCGACGTGGTCGCGGTCCACCTGCCCAACTGCCTGCAGTACCCGGCCGTCTACTACGGCGTGCTGCTGGCCGGGGCCACCTTCTCCCCCACCAACCCGCTGCTGCCTCCCGCTGGGCTGGCCCACCAGCTCAGCGACGCCGGGGCCCGCGCGGTGGTCACCTGGGAGCCGGCCCTGCCGGTGGTGCGCGCGGCACTGCCGGAGACCGCGGTCCAGACCGTGGTGGTCACCGGCCCGCAGCACATCGCCGACCCGTCCGCCCCGGTCGACCTCACGGGCTTCGGCGTACCGGTGGTCTCGCTGGGCGAGCTGTTCGCCGCCGACCCCTCCGACGCGCACCGCGACGCCGCCGTCGACCCGGCGACCGACCTCGCCCATCTCGCCTACACCGGCGGCACCACCGGGGTGAGCAAGGGCGTCGAGCTGCCGCACCGGGCAGTGGTCACCAACGTGCTGCAGTCGACCTGCTTCTCCTCCGGCGCGGTACCCGTCCTCGACGAGGCCGGCGACGTCACCCTCGACCAGGTCGGCAGCCCGGCCGAGCACCCCACCCGGCTGGGCACCGCCCGGCTGATCAACCTGACCCCCTGGTTCCACGCGATGGGGGTGATCGGCTACCTCAACGGGCAGGTGATGGCCGGCAGCACCGTCGTCCTGCACGACCGTTTCGACCCGATCGCCTACGTCGCCGACGCAGTCCGGTACCGGGTCACCGGCATCGGGGGCGCGCCGCCGGTGTTCGTGGCGCTGCTGCAGGTGCCCGGGATCGCCGATGCCGACCTGTCCAGCGTCCGCGGTTTCTCCAGCGGGGCCGCACCCCTGCCGGTGCCGCTGATCGAGCGGATGAAGGCGCTGGTGCCCGGGGCGGTCATCGGCGAGGGCTACGGGCTCACCGAGGTCACCATGCAGGCCACCGGCAACCCGTCGCACACCTCCGGCGTCCGCAAGCCGGGGACGGTCGGCGTCCCGCTGCCGGACACCGAGATCAGCATCCGCCCGCTGGGCGGTGGCGACCCGCTGCCGGTCGGCGAGCGGGGCGAGGTGTGCATCCGGGGCCCGCAGGTGATGCGCGGCTATGCCCGGCGGCCCGACGCCACCGCCGAGGCCATCGACGCCGATGGCTGGTTCCACAGCGGGGACGTCGGAGTGCTCGACGCCGACGGCTACCTGTCCATCGTCGACCGGACCAAGGACATGCTGCTCTACAAGGGCTACAACGTCTTCCCCCGCGAGCTCGAGGAGCTGCTGTTCGCCACCCCGGGCGTCGGGGCGGCCGCCGTGGTCGGCCGGCCGGACCCGGAGGCCGGAGAGCTGCCGGTGGCCTACGTCGTCCGGCGCGCCGACGCCGCCGGTGCCGCGCTCACGCGGGAGGGCGTGATGGCCACGGTCAACGAGCAGGTCACGCCGTACAAGCGGCTGCGCGACGTGGTGTTCGTCGACGCCCTGCCGGTGTCCCCCGCCGGCAAGGTG
Organism: Modestobacter sp.; assembly: GCA_025965775.1. Lineage (GTDB taxonomy): Bacteria > Actinomycetota > Actinomycetes > Mycobacteriales > Geodermatophilaceae > Modestobacter. The sequence goes on from JAOPWG010000467.1 coordinate 4,566, forward strand.
CTCAAGCGCGAGTTGGCCGCTCGGGAACGGGAGGCGGTCGGAGGCTGAGCGGCACGGGCGGGGCCGCGCGACGCCGGCCGGCCGGGTGGTCACTACTGTCCGGCCGTGACTACGACCGGCCGGCGCGGGGAGGCGACGACGACGGCCGACCACGGCGGCGTCCAGCTCGCACACACCGAGGAGTCCTCCACCCGTCAGGTGTGGCGGCGGGTGGTCGTCGCCGCGCTCGTGCTGGTCGCCTGCGTGCTGATCGTCTACGTCGGGCGGGACGGCTACATCGACAACAACGGTGGAGAGATCAGCGTCCTGGACGCGACCTACTACGCCACCGTGAGCCTGTCGACCACCGGCTACGGCGACATCGTGCCGGTCACCCCCGGCGCCCGGTTGATCAACATCCTGCTGATCACACCGCTGCGGATCCTGTTCCTGCTCATCCTGATCGGCACCACCCTGGAGGCGCTCACCGCGAGCTCCCGGGAGGAGTTCCGGATCCGACGCTGGAGGTCTCACGTGCGCCAGCACGTCATCGTCTGCGGGTACGGCACCAAGGGCCGCAGCGCCATCCGTGCACTGATGTCCAACGGCACACCCGCCGGGCAGATCGTGGTCGTCGACTCCGACCCGCGGGCCATCGAGGAGGCCAGCTCGGCCGGCTTCACCGGCGTGCTCGGCGACGCGGGGCGCACCGAGGTGCTGGGCCGGGCGTCGGTGGAGAAGGCGCGGGCGGTGATCGTCGCCGCCGACCGGGACGACGCCGCCGTGCTGATCACCCTCACCGTCCGCCAGCTCAACCCCGGCGTGCCGATCACCGCGAGCGTGCGCGAGGAGGAGAACGCCAGCCTGCTCCGCCAGTCCGGCGCCGACTCGGTGATCACCTCCTCGGCGACCTCCGGGCGGCTGATGGGCCTGTCCACCGACAGCCCGCGGGTGGTCGCCGTCGTCGAGGACCTGCTCACCGCCGGCCACGGCCTGGACCTGGTGCAGCGGCAGGTCACCCAGTCCGAGGTCGGGCTCGGCCCGCGGCAGCTGCACGACATGGTCCTGTCGGTCACCCGCGGGGGGCGGTCGCTGCGCTTCGACGACCCGCTGATCGGCACGCTGCAGAGCGAGGACCTGCTGGTGGTCGTCAAGTCCCGGCGCTGAGCGGAGCGGGTCCGGACCCCCGGCCCGCGCCGGCCCACCCACTAGAGGGACCGGCGCACCCAGGTCTCGGTCGGCTCGTCCCGGCCGCGCAGCTCGACCGGCCCGGCCGCTGACCAGTGCTCCCGTTCGCCGTCCCCGGCGGCCGCCACCGCACCGCCGCTGGCCATCGCCCGGCCGGGCTCGGTCTTGGCCAGCTCGGTGAGCCGGGCGGCCTCGTTGACCGCGTCGCCGATCACCGTGTACTCCAGCCGGCTGGCGGCACCGACCTGCCCGGCCACGACGGTCCCCCAGGCCACCCCGACACCGACGTCGACCTCACCGGCCGCCGCGACCGTCTCGCAGATCCGGCGGGCGGCGCGCAGCGCGGCGCCGGCGGCGTCCCGGTGCTCGCCGGGCGCACCGAAGACGCACAGCGCCGCGTCGCCCTCGAACTTGTTGACCAGGCCGCCCTCGGCCGAGGTGGCGTCCACGACGACGGCGAAGAAGCGGTTGAGCAGCCCGACCATGTCCTCCGGCCCGAGCCGCCGGGCCAGCGAGGTGGAGCCGGAGACGTCGACGAACAGCGCCGCCACCGTCCGCTCCTCCCCGCCCAGCGAGACGCCGTTCTCGAGCGCCTGCTGGGCCACCGTCGTACCGACGTGCCGGCCGAACAGGTCGCGCAGCCGCTCGCGTTCGGCCAGCCCGGCGGCCATGCCGTTCACGCCGTCCTGCAGCAGCCCGATCTCCCCCGCGTCGTCGACGGCCACCCGTACGGCGGTGTCCCCGGAACCGATCTGCTGCACCGCGCGCCGCAGCTCGCGCAGCGGTGCGCCCACGGCCCGGGCGGTCAGCAGCGTGGCCAGCGCGCCGACGACCAGGGAGACCAGGACGAGGAAGACGACGACGACCTCGCTGGGCCCACCGGGCAGGCTGGGGTCGGCGAACAGCAGCACCAGGCCGAGCAGGGGGACGCCGCTGGTGACGCCCCAGGTGAGCAGCAGCCGGGGGCGGACACCCAGCAGCAGCGACCCGACGGGCGGGTGCGCGGCCAGCGCGCGGGTGGTCACCGGACGGGCGGCGCGGGCCACGAGCAGGTAGCTCACCCCCGCCGTCACGATGCCGCCGAGCGCGCTCACCAGGCCGGTGCGCAGGCCCACCAGCGGATCGGGGTAGACCAGCGCCGCGACCACCCCGACGGCGACCGCGCCGACCAGCCAGGTGAGTGCGGCGATGAGGGCGACGTCCACCGGCAGCCGCAGGGCGTGCGCGGCCTCCTGGCGGGTGGGCTCGCGGTCGGTGAGCAGCCAGGCGTTGGTCACCCGCTGCCGCGCCAGCCCGGCGGCGGTGCTGGCAGGCAGGGCGAGGAGCAGGTAGCCGACCGCGACCAGGAGGACGACGGTGCGGCCGGTGGAGTCCGCGGCGTCCGCGCCGCCGGACAGGCCCAGCAGCAGCACCGCCACGGTGACCACGCCGACCAGGTTCGCCAGCACGACCAGCCCCACCAGCAGCCCGAGGGTCCACCGACCCGACGTGGGCGGGAGGGAGGCCGACGGGGTCATGCCCTGCGACAACGAGCCGCCGCCGCTGGGGACACGTGCCGGGTGCCTCAGGCCACGTCCCGCATGCCGGCGTGGATCGCCGCGATCACCTCGGGCGGCATCTCCGGCTCGGTCAGGCCGTGCGCCCAGTGGGCGTGCACGGTGCCCAACGCGATCAGCTCTTCCGACGACCCGGCGCGGAAGCGGGCCTCACAACCGGGGACGACGTCGGCACAATCGAATTCCTTCACAGCTGTCCTCCTGGGACGAGAGCCGGCATCGGTACCGGCTCCGGGTTCAGGGCGACCGGGACCTCATCCGGTCGCGGGGTGTCGTGCAGTTCGGCCAGGCGCAGGGTCATCCGCTCCGGCCGGACCAGGCCCAGCAGCCGGCCCCCGTGGTCGACGCAGAGCACCGGGTCGAACCGGCGGGCCGGCAGCCGGGTCATCGCCCGGGTGGCCACCTCGGCCAACTCGGCCTCCGGCCGGACCTTGAGGGTCACCGGCACGAGCTGGGCGGTGCCGCCGGGATCATCGAGGCGTAGGCCGGGCCGGACGAGGTGCACGGGGTGCCCGTCGTCGTCGACCACGACGACCACGTCCAGTCCGGGGTCGGCGGCGAAGGCCGCATGCGCGGCGACCACACCGGCCGACGCGCCGTCGGCATCCTCCCCGAGGACGGTCGGGACCATCTCGACGAGAGCGGCGACCCGGTGCGTCCCGCGGGCCCGCTCGGTCAGCGCCCGCAACCTGGCGCCCATCTCGACGTCCAGCACCGGCCAGGCCGGCCCTGGTCTGGCCAACAGGAACCCCTGGGCGAGCGGCACGCCGAGGCGCACGAACGCCTCCAGCTCCTCTGGTCGTTCGATGCCCTCCACCAGCAGCCAGGCGTCGAGCCGGCCGGCGTAGGTGCCCAGCAGCTCGGCGAGCGCGAGCTTGGCCTCGTCCCGGTCGGCGTGGTCGACCAGTGCCCGGTCCAGCTTCACGAACTGCGGCCGGATCAGGGCCAGTTGCTGCAGCCCCGAGTAGCCGGAGCCGGCGTCGTCCAGCGCGATGGCGGCTCCCGCCGCCCGCAGCCGGTCCAGCAAGGCGTTCAGCCGGACGAAATCCTCGACCGGCACGTGCTCGGTGAGCTCCAGGACCACGCGGCTGAGGTCACCGTGCCCGAGCAGCAGGTCAGCCACCTCGGGCTCGGTGAGCAGGTGCGGGCTGACGTTGACCGACAGGAAGCAGTCGGCGGGCAGGGTCTGCCGGGCGACCAGCGCGGCGGCCACCACCCGGGCCTCCAGGCGGGCGCCCACGCCCAGTTCGTCGGCGTGCGCGAACCACTGGTCCGGGGGAAAGGGGGTCGCGCCGCCGAACCGGGCCAGCGCCTCGTAGCCGGCGACGATGCCACGGCGCAGATCGATGATGGGCTGGTAGACCAGCTCCGGCCGGGTGGGGTCGGCGAGTACCTCACGCAGCGCGGCCGACCAGCCTCCGGCGGGTGCCGTCGCCGCCGAAAGCGCCCTCTCGCCTGCTGTGGGCGCGTGCACGGTCAACCTCCGTTCGGGGAGCCACCGGCGCGCGACCGGTGTGGTCGGACGCGGCGGGCATCCCCTGTCCAGGGCGACTTCCACCCACGCACGTCATCGGCAGCCCAGCCGCCGGACTGAGCCCCCCTGGGGTCAACACCACCCGTCGGGGGCAGATCCGCGCCCCGGTTGCCGGGACGCCTGACCGGAGGCGAGACTCCAGCCGTGGCAGCGCGGCCGCAGGCCGGCCCGGCGCGGCGTCGACGCACGGCGGACGACGCCGGGGTGAACTGAGAGCGGCGCCACGTTGGTCGAGCGGTCAGCGACGGGCGAGGATCGGCGCTCGGCGAGAGGAACGGACCCCGCGATGACCGTGTCCCGACCGAGTGCGGTGGAGATCGGGCTGATGTCCGGTCGCGCCGGCTATGTGCTCAAGGCCAACGACCGTGGCACCTTCACCGTCGCCTCGCCCACCCTCTACCCGCACATGTGGAGCTGGGACGCCGGCTTCGTCGCCCTCGGCATCGCCACGGTCTCGGTGCCCCGCGCGCTGACCGAGCTGCGCACCCTGCTGACCGGCCAGTGGGCGACCGGGATGATCCCGCACATCCTGTTCCACGAGCCCAGCGACTACTTCCCGGGCCCGCAGCGGTGGCGCACCCAGGTGGCGGCGGCCCGCCCGGCGGGAGTGCTGACCTCGGGCATCTGCCAGCCGCCGATCCACGTCATCGCGCTCTCCCGGATCCTGCACGACGCCCGGCGCAAGGGCGGGGAGGACCAGCGGCTGGCCGAGGACTTCGTCCGCGAGACCTTCGACGCGTGGCTGGCCTGGCACCAGTACCTGGCCACCGCCCGCGACCCGTACTCCTACGGCCTGGTGGAGATCCACCACGGCTGGGAGTCCGGGATGGACGACTCCCCGCGGTGGGACGCGCCGTACGCCGACGTGCAGCCGGGTGCGGACATGCCCCCGTTCGTGCGGGCCGACCTGGCGCACGTCGCGGACCCGTTGCAGCGCCCGACCGACGCGGAGTACGCCCGCTACCTGTGGCTGCTGGAGCAGAAGGTCCGGTCCCGCTACGACGACTCGGCCTACCGGGCGACCGGTGACTTCGTCGTCGGGGACGTGCTGGTGTCGGCGCTGCTGGCCGCGGCCAGCGACCTGCTCGCCGACATGGGCGAGGAGCTGGGCGTCGGCGGCGGTGCGGCCGGTGGGGTCGAGCAGTCCCGGGCCATCGCCCGGCGGTTCCGCACCGGAGTGCTGCGATCGGTCGACCCGGCGACCGGCCTGGCGCGCGACCTGGACCTGCGCACGGGCCGCTGGCTGGACGTGGAGAGCGCGGCGGGGTTCGCGCCCCTGCTGTGCGGTGGGGACGACGTCCTCACCCGGCGGCAGCGCGACCTGCTGCTCGGGCCGCGCTGGTGCGGCCACTCCCGGCTGCGCTGGCCGGTGGTGCCGTCGGTCTCCCCCGCCTCGGCGGCGTTCCGCGAGCGCACCTACTGGCGCGGCCCGCAGTGGCCGGTGCTCAACTGGCTGATGGCCTGGGCACTGAACCGGTCCGGGGAGCCCGAGGCCGCCAACGCGCTGCGGCTGGCCGGGCTGTCCCAACTGGTCGACTGCGACTTCGCCGAGTACTACGAGCCGATCAGCGGTGAGGTGCTGGGCAGCCGGGACCAGTCGTGGACGGCGGCCATCGCGCTGGACTTCCTGGCCGCCCGGCGCCCGGCGCAGCGCCGTCCGGTGCGCTGGCTGACCAGCGAGCTGCCGCGGATCGCCCCGGGCCGGTCGCTGCCTCCGCCCTGACGACGCAGCCACCGGCCCGGGGCGATCACGGGGCGGTCAGGGCCGCGGGTTCGGGCTCTTCGTCAGCGCCGGATCGGTCACCGCGACCGGCGCCAGCACCTCGTCGATGCGCGCCTTCACCTCGGGTTCCAGCCGGACGCCGGCGGCCTTGACGTTGTCGACCACCTGCTCCGGGCGGCTGGCCCCGATGATCGCGGCGGCGACGTTCTCCTCCTGCAGCACCCAGGCCACCGCCAGGGCCGCCATCGACAGACCGAGGTCGGCGGCGATCGGGGTGAGCTCCTGGACCCGCTCGAGGACGTCGTCGCGCATCCAGCGGGAGATGAAGTTCGCTCCCCCGCCCTTCTGGTCGGTGGCCCGGGAGCCCTCGGGCACCGGCTGGCCCGGCTTGTACTTGCCGGTGAGGATGCCCTGCGCGACCGGGGAGAAGCAGATCTGGCTGATGCCCAGCTCGCGGCAGGTGGGGATGACCTCGGCCTCGGGCACGCGGTAGAGCGCGGAGTACTGCGGCTGGTTGGACACCAGCGGCACGCCGAACTCGTCGGCCAGCGCCTTGGCCGCGCGGATCTCCTCGGCCCGCCACTCCGAGACGCCGATGTAGAGCGCCTTGCCGGAGTCCACGACGGCGGCGAAGGCCTCCATCGTCTCCTCGAGCGGGGTCTCGTAGTCGTAGCGGTGCGCCTGGTAGAGGTCGACGTAGTCGGTGCCCAGCCGGCGCAGCGACCCGTCGATGGAGTCATGGATGTGCTTGCGGGACAGCCCCCGGTCGTTCGGGCCCCGCCCGGTCGGCCAGTACACCTTGGTGAAGATCTCGATGCTGCTGCGCGGCTCGGTGGCCAGCGCCGTGCCGAGCACCTGCTCGGCGCGTCCCTCGGCGTAGACGTCGGCGGTGTCGAAGGAGGTGATGCCGGCGTCCAGCGCCGCCCGCACGCACGCGGTGGCCGCGTCGGCCTCCACCTGACCGCCGTGGGTGATCCAGTTGCCGTAGGTGATCTCGCTGATCTTCAGGCCGCTGCGGCCGAGGTGTCGGAACTCCATGGCGCTGTTCTACCCGTACGGCCCGACGGGGCCATGCGCAGCCGCACGCACCCCACGGCAGCCCGCCGCGCACCACGGGAACGCCCGCGTCCGTGTGCCCGGAACGCTGGTTCGGCGACGGCTTCCGTCCCGACGGATGGGCCGCCTCCGAGGCCGCGACGTCCCTGGTCACCGAACTGGTGCCGGTCCTGGTCCTCGTGGCGATCGGGTCCTGTTCCGGCGCATGGGGAGGCGGACCCGGGAGGGGAACGCCGCGGCCGCCGCCGACTCCCCCGCCCCGGTCGGCTCGGCCTGAGTACGGCCAACAGGGGTGATGACGTCGGGCTGAATCACGCGGGAGCATGAGTCCAGTGGCAGACCATCAGCTTCCGAGCTGATGCAGCCGGCGCCGTCCCGCCGGGTGGGTCTACCGTCGGGATCAGCGCTCCCGGAGAGACGAGGCCAGCGGTGAGCGAGACCGAGAACCCCCGGACCGGCAGTCCCCGTACCGGCATCCTCGACGAGGTGCTGCACCTGGGCGGGGGGTTCTCGGAGGCGGACCGACCGTGGGTGCTGGACGCCCTGTCGGGGCTCGAACCGCACCTGTCCCGGTGGGATCCCGCCGGCATGATCGTGGACGTCTCGGTGAAGCACCGGGACGGCAGGGAGCAGCAGGTCACGCTGCGCGCGGAACTGCCCGGATTCCCGGAGTTGCTGGCCAAGGCCGCCGGCCGGGACCTCGACGGGGCGCTCGCCGAGGCGAAGCGCGAGCTCATCGTCCAGATCGAGGACCACAAGAGGAAGCGCGAGCCGAAGAACAACCGGCTGCTCCGGAAGAAGACGACCTGACGCGTCGGGACAGCGGGCGTCGGTCGGGCTGCGGCTCGCCGGCGATCGGCAACCGGATGGTGAACGTGCTCCCCGAGCCGAACTCGGAAGCAACGAGCAGGGTCCCACCGTGCCCTTCCTGGACGACGGCGCGGACGAGGCCCTGCCCCGTCCCCTTGCCGATGTCCTTGGTCGTGAAGAACGGGTCGAATCATCGGCAGTACGTCGTCCGGGATGCCGGTGCCGGTGCCGGTGCCGGTGTGGCTGATCGAGACGGTGACGTGCCCGCCGTCCGCGGACGTGGCCACGCTGATCCTCCCCCGCTGCCCGGTCTCCTCGATGGCCTCGGCCGCGTTGACGACAGGTTGTGGAACGCCTGGTCGAGGTCGGCGACGCAGCATCGGACGGGGGAAGGTCGGTGTGTGGATCTCGTGTGCCAGCCCGGCGGAGAGCCGTCCCGGTGGCGCAGTCGCACGGTCACCTCGGGCCGCTCGGGAGCGTGGAGGCCCGCGTCGGGGGTGGCCAGGACGGCCACGTCGTCGGGGTGGACAAGGTCCTGCGCGGTCCGGCCCATCAGGTCCCCGGGCGCAATCCCCAACAGGTCGGAGGAGGCCGGCCAGACGTACCGGAAGCGACCGTCGGCGGTGTGCCGGCTGATCAGGTCGGTGGACGGCTCGGCCAGCAAGCGGTGCAGCGCCTCGGACCGCTCGAGCGACCGCGCGATTCCTCTGTTCCGGCACCGGGCCGGGCGGCCTTGAGCGGGCAGTACAGGTGCCATCGCCGGGGGCCGACTTCGAGTTGGTCGAACGTGACCGCCCCGAACCCCCGCGGGGGCATGTCCTCGTGCGGGTCGCCGCCTGCGGCGTCTGTCACAGCGGTGCCATGACCGAGGAAGGGCTCGCCAGCTCCTGCCCACGGGTGCCCGGACACGAGGTCGCCGGTGTCGTGGAGGCCGTCGGAGAGGGCGTCACGCAATGGACGCCGGGCCAGCGGGTGGGCGTCGGCTGGTTCGGCGGGGCCGACCACACGTGTGACCCCTGCCGACGTGGCGACTTCATCTCCTGCCTGAACATGTGCATCACCGGGTTGACCGACGACGGCGGCTACGCCGACTACCTCGTCTCGCCCGCTGACCCGGCTCGGCGGCGCCAGTGCGGTGCTGGGCCACCGTCACCGACGCCGCAGCCATGACCGCCACCCTCGCCGGGCTGCGGCCCCGGGCCGTCTGGTCGTGCCCGGCGCGCCCGGCGAACCGCTGCACCTCGGCGCGGCCGACCTCCTCCAAGCCAGCCGGCTCGTCGCCGGACATGCCTCCGGCACGCCAAGGACTCCGAGGACACCCTTCGGCTCGCCGCGCGGACCGGGGTGCGTCCGATGGTGGAGAGAGCGCCGCTCGAGGAGGCCGCATCCGCCTACCAGCGCATGATGGCCGGGCAGGCCCGCTTCCGGATGGGTCCTCCACCGGGTGAGAACGCGGCCGGCCCAGGCGGCGCGGAGGCGTCACTCAGCGGGTGTCGCCTTCTTTGCGGCCTCGCTTGCGGGCGTACATCGCCGCGTCCGCGTCGGCCAGCGCCCGCGCCGACGCCCATCCGGAGGTATCGATGACCGCCATCCCGACGCTGACCCGCACGGACAGGGTCTGCTCGGCCAGGACGAGCGGCTCGGCGCAGGCCCGTTCGACCCGGTCGCGGAGTTCCTCTGCGTGGTCGGCGGTCGGCACGTGGGCCACGAGCACGAACTCGTCACCGCCGAGGCGGGCAACGGTGTCCTCCTCGCGCAGGGCGTCGCGCAGTCGGGCGCTGAGCACGACCAGTGCCAGGTCCCCGGTCTCGTGACCGTGCGCGTCGTTGATCTCCTTGAAGTCGTCGACATCGAGATAGAGGACGGCGACGACGCCCCCGTCCCTGTCGCGGGTTCGTAGAGCTCGGTCGATGTCGTCATCGAGGAGCGCCCGGTTGCGTACGCCGGTCAAAGGGTCGTGCAGCGCCAGCCGGGACAGCTCGGCGTGCCGGTGCCGATGCTCGGCGACGTCCTCGACGGCAGCGACCGCACCGATCGGCACCCCGTCGGCGTCTCGGAACAGGGTCGCTGTGACCCGCACCCAGATCATGTGCCCGTCGGCGTGCCGGTACCGCTTCTCGATCGACGGGCCGCGCCCGCCCTCGGACAACAGCAGGGCGACCGCCTCTTCGTCCAGTCCCAGGTCGTCGGGGTGGGTGAGGCTTTGATATGTCTCGCCGAGCAACTGCTCGGCCGGGTAGCCGAGCAAGTCGCACAGCGCCTGGTTGACCCCTGCCCAGTGCCCGTCGGGCGTCATGACGGCCAGCGCAACCGGGGCAGAGTCGAACGCGAGAGCGGCCATGGCCAGCCCGGCCGGCAGCGCCGGATCGGCGGATGGACCGGGTCGGTGGCCGCCGTCCGAGCCGGACCGTCGGGGCGGGGGCGAGGTGGGCACGGCGACATGGACTCCGGTGAGTGAGAGCGCCGACCCCGTGGCGGCGCGCGCATGAAGCTACGGACCTTCACCGGCTTTCGGAACTGCTTCCCGCACCGAGAGTCGGCGCATCGGCCGGCTGAGACCGACCTGCCCTACCGTCCACGCGTGATCATGGTCGTCGCCCTCGTGGGGGCTGCACTGCTCGGCTGCCTGGCCGTCTTCCAGCTGCTGCTCATCGCCGGAGCACCGCTGGGCCGGTTCGCGTGGGGCGGGCAGCACGTCGTCCTCCCGACGAGCCTGCGCATCGGCAGCGCGGTCTCCATCGCTCTGTACGGGGTCTTCGCCCTGCTGATGCTGCAGGCGGCCGGGGCCATCACCGTCCTGCCCCGCGGCCTGGTCGGCGTCGCCATCTGGGTACTGACGGCCTACTCGGCGGTCGGCGTGGTCATGAACGCCGCCTCGCGCAGCAGGCCGGAGCGCCAGGTCATGACGCCCGTGACCCTGGCCCTGGCCGTCGTATGCCTGGTGCTGGCCCTGCAGTGACGGCGCCGCGACCGGCACGCACCGTGACGGGCATGGTGGCGCGAGGGACGCTCGTGCGCTGGTCCGTCCTGGGCGGGCTGGCCGCGAAAGGGCACGTACGTCTATGAGCGCAGACACACGTGGGGCCCGGTCGGCTGACCGGGCCCCACGTGGCTGAGCTGCACGTCTCCCCGAGCGCCGGATCCCGGAAAACGAATCCGGTCAGCGGGCGTTGCACTCCTCGTCGGTGACGTGTTCACCCCACTCGGACTCCGGCCCCTGGCCCTCAGCCGGGCCCTCCCACATGGCGAGGTGGGACATGAAGTGATCGGGAGCGGCCCCGTGCCAGTGCCACTCGCCCGGGGGCGTCCAGATGGTGTCGCCGGGGCGCATGACGACGACATCGCCGCCGCGGGACTGGACCAGCCCGATGCCCTCGGTGACGTGCAGGGTCTGTCCGACGGCGTGGCAGTGCCAGGCGGTGCGGGCGCCGGGGGCGAACCGCACCATGTTGACCCGCATGCGCGAGGGCTCGGAGCCCTGGGCGATGACGTCGAACCAGACGTCACCGGTGAACATCTCCGCCGGGCCCTTCGTGCTCGGCTTCTTGGTCAGGATCTCCACCTTCATCTCCTCCCTGTTCGGTGCTGCCGGGGGTCTGGGCAGCTGCGTCAACCGTCGAGGACCTGCTTCGCGACCCCGATCGCAGACATCGCCCTGGGCCAGCCCGCGTCGAAGGCCAGGTGGTTGATGATCTCCTTGAGCTCGATGTCGGTCAGCGACACCAGCTTCGGCGCGAAGTCGCCGAAGCTGCTGCTGCGCAGGGGTCTGTGGTTGCGTCTCGGGCATCTGTCTCGCAGCTAGGCGGGGTGTGCCGGGGTGCGGCCCGTCGCGGCCGGTCTGCTGGCAACTGCGGCGGTGCTCCTGCCGGGTCGGGCGATGAGCATGACGACGAGGGCGAGGGCGACGGCGAGCATCACCGTGTCGGCGGTGGACGCGGTCGAGACGCCGCGCGCGAGCTGGGCTGGGCCACCCAGCGTCGCGGAGCCTGCGGAGGCGGACACGGTGACCAGCACGCCGAGGCCGAGCGAGCCGCCGAGCTGGTGGGCGACGGTGACCAGCCCGGAGGCAGCACCCGTGTCCCCGGGGAGGACACCGGCGATCCCCTCGGCGGTGAACGGGCCGAGCGCAGCGCCCTGACCGATGCCGATCAGCACCATCGGCAACGCGACGCCGGTGAGGTAGCCGGTGTCGGCGGACAAGCGGCTGAGCCACGCCATCCCGATCACCGTCACGGCCACGCCGGCGGCAAGCAGCCGCGGATTGCCGAACCGCCGGGTCAGCCGCGGTGTCGCCAGCGCCACCGCGAAGTTCGCCACCGTCATCGGCAGGAAGGCCACGCCCGCCTCGAGCGGGCTGTAGCCGTAGACGACCTGCAGGAACTGGGTGAGGAAGAACCAGAACCCCATCATGGCGCCGAGGTAGAGGACGCGGCCCGCGTAGGCCCCGACCCGTTCGCGGCTGGCGAACAGGCGCAGCGGCATGATCGGCTGCTCCGCCCGCCACTCGGTGAGCACGAACAGGGTGAGCAGCACGACGCCGGCCCCCAGCGTCGTGATCGTGAGCGGGTCGCTCCAACCGGTGTCCGCGGAGCGAACGATGCCGTACACCAGCGCGATCATGCCCAGCGTCGAGCTCAGTGCGCCGGCGAGGTCGAACCGGCCGGAGCGCCGCTCGGTCTCGGGCAGGAAGCGTGGCGCGGCGAGCATCATGGCGATCCCGATCGGAACGTTTGGTCGGCCACGCTCGACCCGGCAGCCGCCACCTCCGACCACGCCGGCGAGCACCACCAGGCCTGACAACGCGGTGCTGCGTTCCTCCGGCCGCCGTGTTCGGGCAGCCCGGACGCGAGCCGAGTGGTCAGTGGGCTCTCGGTCGGGAGCCTGCGGCGGCGATGTCCTCGGCGGTGAGCGCGATGCCCAGGTTCTGCTCCATCTCCTCCAGCGGCACGTTCTTGGTCTCCGGCATCACCTTGAGGACCCAGATCAGCTGGCCGACCATGCACAGGAAGAAGAGCGCGAAGGCGGCCCCACCGCCGAGCAGTGCGGCGATGCCAGGGAAGGCCCAGGACACCACCGCCGCGAACACCCAGTGCGTCAGGCTGCCCAGCGACTGGCCGCGACCACGGATCCGGTTGGGGAAGATCTCGGAGATGAACACCCAGATGACAGACCCCTGCCCGAAGGCATGGGCGGCGATGAACACGACCAGGGCCGCCAGCACCATCACGCTGGACGTGCCGGAGAACCGTTCCTTGTAGATGGTGAACACCAGCGCGAGGCTGCCGAGGCTGACCAGGTAGCCGATCGAGCCGACGAGCATGAGCTTGCGCCGCCCGATCTTGTCGATCACCGTCAGGGCGATCATCGTCGTGATCAGGTTGACCAGCCCCACCACGACGCTCTGCAGAGCCGCGGCGTTGTTCCCGGCACCGGCCATTCGGAAGATGTCGGGCGCGTAGTAGAGGATCGCGTTGATCCCGGAGAGCTGGTTGAACGCGGCGATGGCCACGGCCAGGAGGATGACCTTGCGGTTCTGCCGGACGAAGAACGGAGCCCGGGCCGCGTCGGCGTCCGTCGCCAGCGTCGACTCGATCTCCCGGATCTCGAACTCCGCCTCCTCCCGGGAGTTCGTGAGCCGGTGCACCGCCTCCATGGCCTCGGCACGACGACCGACGAGGTACAGCCAGCGGGGTGTCTCCGGCGTGGTGAACAGCAGCAGGAAGAAGACGGCGGCCGGGAAGGCCATCACCATGAACATCCACCGCCACGCGATGTCCGCCGACAACGTGCTGGCCAGGA
>JAOPWG010000483.1 GCA_025965775.1 Modestobacter sp.
CTGCCGTCGCGATCTCCGCGGCCTTCCTCGCGACGGCCGGCAGCGCCGCGGCGGCGACCACCATCCCGCTCGGCGGCGCGGCGGACTTCGGCGTGCTGGCGAGCACCGCGATCACCAACAGCGGGACGTCCACGGTCGCCGGGGACATCGGTGCCAGCACCGGCGCGATGACCGGCACGGGCCCGACCGGGGCGGACTCGATCGTCCTGACCCAGGGCGGCGTCGATCGTGGCAACGACACATCGGGTGGCCAGGCCGGCCTCACCGCGGCCTACACGGCTGCCGGATCGCAGGGCAACGGCACCGTCGTCGGACCCACCAACCTCGGCCTGCAGACCCAGCCGCTGCTGCCGGGCATCTACAGCTCCGGTTCAGACCTCGCGCTCACCGGGCCGCTCACGCTCGACGGCGCGGGCAGCTACGACTCCGTGTTCATCTTCCGGGCTACCGCAGGTCTCACCACGGCGTCGGGCAGCACCGTCGTCCTCACCAACGGCGCCCAGGCCTGCAACGTCTTCTGGCAGGTCGGCAGCTCGGCGACCCTCGGCGCGGGATCGCTGTTCAGCGGCACCATCCTCGCGAACACGAGCATCTCGCTCGATGCCGGCGTCACCGTCGACGGGCGCCTGCTGGCCAGCACCGGCGCCGTCACCCTGATCAGCGACGTCATCACCCGGTCCGCCTGTCAGACCGGTCCGGTGACCCCGCCGGTGACCCCGCCGGTGACCCCGCCGGTCGTCCCGCCCACCACCAGCACCCCGACCTCGACCCCGACGCCCACCGGCGACGACGGTGCGGACGACACCGGCACGACGGCCCGGGTCACCACCTATGGACAGGTCGGCCGGGTCCCGGTCGGCTCGGTCGACACCGGTGACGGCAGCGCCGCCGGACTGTTCCCCGGCAGCGGAGCTGCGACGCCGGCCGATCGTGCCGACCAGGTGTGGTCGCCCCGGTGACGGCACCCGGACGACGCGGCCCGCGTCGTCCCTGGCCCGTCCGGACGGCCCTGGGCATCGCCCTGGCCGTCCTGGCGGTCACGACGAGCGGGTGCGCCGGCCCGTCGGCTGCTGCGTCCGCGCCGTCCACCGAGGCCGCGGTGACGGTCACCCGTCCTCCGGTCAGCGTGCTCCCGCTGGTGATGGCGGCGTCCCGGCCGGTCCGCGTGCGGATACCCGCGATCGGCGTCGACTCGGAGCTGATGGACCTCGGTGTCCAGGACGACGGCACGCTCGAGGTGCCGCCCACGGGGTTCCCGGCCGGCTGGTTCACCGGTGCGCCCACGCCCGGTGAGCTGGGGCCGGCGGTGATCGCCGGCCACGTCGACTGGGCCGGCTCGGCCGGGGTCTTCGCCCACCTGCGCGACGTGGTCGTCGGCGACGAGGTCACCGTCGCCCGCGAGGACGGCAGCAGCGCGGTGTTCCGCGTCTCGCAGGTCGGTCAGTTCCCCAAGGATGCGTTCCCCACGGCAGCGGTCTACGGCGACCTCGACCACGCCGGGCTCCGGGTCATCACGTGCGGCGGGGACTTCGACCGGGCCGCCCACAGCTACCGGGACAACACCGTCGTCTTCGCCGACCTGGTGGGACAGCGCGCGGGGTGACCCGCCGATGGTTGCCGGGCACCCCGCGAGGTAGGACAGAGGCATGAGCGCACCCGAGGAGGACCCCGAGGTCCCCGACACTGCGATGGCCACCGGCAACGACGAGGGTGAGCCGGGGGAGCGCCTCCGCTCATCGCTGACCCCGGAGGAGCAGCGACTGCTCGAGGAGCTGGAGAAGCCCGTCGACGCGCCGTCCGAGCCGGCGGTCGAGGACTCCCCGGAAGTCGCCGCCGCGGTCGACGACGACGCGCCCCTGCCGGCCGCCGGGGGCGACGAGGGCGACGGGCTGACGCCGGAGTTCACCGACCGCTGAGACCGCGCGCCCCCCGTCGTCGGACCATCGTCCGAAGGGTGCCGGTGGACTCCGGGCACCCGTCGCTGGTGGCCGGGCGGCGCCGTGCCTAGCGTCATCGGTGCACCGTCCCCGCGCCGGCGACCCGCAGGAGATGACCCGTGCTCGCGCAGAAGGCACTGCTCGCCGCGGCCCGCCGTCCCGCCCTGCGGCGCGTGGTCATCGGCACGCCGGTCACCCGCCGCGTCGTCGACCGGTTCGTCGCGGGGGAGACGCTGCCCGACGCGCTCGTCGCGGTCCGAGCGCTGGCCGCCGCCGGCATCGCGGTCACCCTCGACCACCTCGGGGAGGACGTGACCGACCGCGGCGAGGCCCAGCGCACCCGGGACGCCTACCTGACGCTGCTGGAGGAGCTGGTCCCGCTGCAGCTGGGTCGGGCCGCGGAGGTCTCGGTGAAGTTGTCGGCCTTCGGCCAGGCGCTGCCCGGCGGGGACGACGTCGCCCTCCGGCTGGTCCGGCCGGTGGTCGAGGCGGCCACCGCCCAGGGCACCACGGTCACGCTGGACATGGAGGAGTCGCGCACCGTCGACTCCACCCTCGCCGCACTGGCCGAGCTGCGCCACGAGCACCCCGGCACCGGTGCGGTGCTGCAGGCGATGCTGCACCGCACCGAGGACGACGCCCGCGCCCTCGCCGTCCCCGACTCCCGCGTGCGGCTGGTCAAGGGCGCCTACCGGGAGCCGGCGTCCGCGGCGCACCAGGGCAAGGCGGCCGTCGACGCCGCCTACCGCCGCTGCCTGGAGGTCCTCGTCCGCGGCGGCGGGTACCCGATGGCCGGAACCCACGACCCGGCGCTGATCGCCTGGATGCTGGATCTGGTGGCCAGGACCGGCCGGACCCCGGACAGCTACGAGTTCCAGCTCCTCTACGGCATCCGGCCCGACGAGCAGGTCCGGCTGGCCGCCGCCGGGCACACGGTGCGGGCCTACGTGCCCTACGGCGCCGACTGGTACGGCTACTTCGTGCGCCGCCTGGCCGAGCGCCCCGCCAACCTGCAGTTCTTCCTCCGCTCCCTCGCCACCCGCAGCTGAGTCGCCGAACACCCCAGGAGCCTCCATGGACGCCATCACCCAGGTCCCCGCGCCGCGCAACGAGCCGGTCCGCGACTACGCCCCCGGCTCGTCCGAGCGCGCGGCCCTGCAGCAGCGGCTCACCGAGCTCGCCGCGACCACGGTCGAGCTGACCGCCACGATCGGCGGCCAGCAGCGGATGGCCGGCGGCGAGGATTTCGACGTCGTCGCCCCGCACCGGCACGCCCAGGTGCTCGGCCGCTCGGCCCACTCGACCGCCGCGGACGCCACCGAGGCGCTGCACTGTGCCAAGGAGGCCGCGCCGGGGTGGGCCGACCTCTCCTTCGACGACCGGGCCGCGGTGTTCCTCAAGGCCGCCGACCTGCTCGCCGGGCCGTGGCGGCAGACGCTCAACGCCGCCACCATGCTGGGCCAGAGCAAGACCGCCTACCAGGCCGAGATCG
>JAOPWG010000173.1 GCA_025965775.1 Modestobacter sp.
CCTCCCGCACCGTCGCGCCGGTCGCGCCGTCGACCAGCAGCAGCCGGTCCGGTCTCCGGACCGCGACCGCCAGCAGCCCGGTGACCGGGTCGAACACCATGCCCTCGGCGTCGGACCCCAGCGTGACCACCGTGCCGGCCGGGGAGGTGCTCAGCGCCGGGGAGGCGGCCGGCTCGGCAGCCGACGGCCGCGCCGGAGCCGGCACCGAGCAACCGACCAGTGCCGGGGTCAGGGGCACCAGGACGGCGGTGACCCGGGCGTGGTGCATGCCCCGATGGTCGGTCACGCGAGGTCTTCGTGCTCTGCACGCTCTGCGGATGCATCGCACGGGGTGGAACGCGGGCAACGTGCCAGATCGGCGTGCACCGCGGCCGGGCGGTCCCGGCCCTGAGCTGCGCCGGGACCGCCCGGCCACCATGATCACCGGCGTGGTCGTCGCCCTGCTCAGCGTCGCGCTGATCCTGGTCGGGCTGCCGTTGTTCGCCTGGTGGGTGGGTGGTCGCGCGATATGGGGCCGGTTGAAGCCGCACGTCGAAACGGACCTCTACCGGGAGATGGTGCGGCGACACGGGCTGCGTCCGGCCGAGATCGCCCAGGTCGAGAGTGCGGTCACCTGGGGCCGCGAGCTGCGGGAGGAGCGGCTGCGCGCCGCCGTCGTCGAGTGGGCGCAGCTGCACCAGGCCACTGAACGCCAACGGCGGGACAGACGACCCGCACTGCGCACCGGGGCCCTGCTCGTCTTCGTCGCCTGGGGAACTTTCCTGCTCGGCTACGTGGTCTTCGCCGTGGCCCAGGGCCGGTGGGATGACGCGCACTGGTCGAGCGTCGTCCCGTGGCTGGTCGTCGCAGCGGCCGGCTGGCTGCGGCAGCGGGGGCCTGCCCGGGCGGTCCGGCTCAACCGCGGACCCCCGTCGTCCACCGGCGGTTGAGTCCCGCTCCTGCGTGTCTTCTGCGCTCGCGCGGCCCTGCAGCACCGCACGAGCGGGTGCAGCACCGCACGAGCCGGGAGACCTCAGCGTGAGTAGTACTCCACGACCAGCTGCTCCTCGCAGATCACCGGGATCTCCGCACGCAGCGGGGTGCGCTGGACATGGCAGACCAGGTCGGCCAGCGACACCTCCAGGTAGGCCGGCGCAGGGGCGTGTGCCCCGGAGGCAGCGACCTGGAAGGGCGGCTTGGGCCTGCTGCGCTCGTTGATCGCCACGTGGTCGCCCGGCCGGACCTGGTAGCTGGGCCGGTCGACCCGGCGGCCGTTCACGGTCACGTGCTGGTGGCTCACCGTCTGGCGGGCCTGGTAGATCGTGCGGGCGAACCCGGCGCGCAGCACGGTGGCGTCCAGCCGCGACTCCAACTGGGTGATCAGCGCCTCGCCGGTCTTGCCACCACTGCGCTCGGCCCGGTCGAAGGCCCGCCGCAGCTGGGTCTCGCTGATGTCGTACCGGGCGCGCAGCCGCTGCTTCTCCTTGAGCCGGGTCGAGTAGTCGCTCGCCGTCCGGCGCCTACGACCGTGCTCGCCCGGCGGGTACGGACGCCGCTCGAAGTAGCGGACGTCCTTGGGCGTCAGGGGGATGCCGAGCGCACGGCTGCGTCGCACTTTGGGGCGGGACGTGTTCACACAGACCTCAGAGGTTGGTTAGGCTCACCTTATCTCGACGCGGTGCGTCGTTCCGACCCCGGAGTGCCCTGATGACCGGAACGACCCGTCCCGCCCCCGACGCGCTGCGCCCCACCGCCGCCGAGCGCGCCCGCACCGTGGCCGCCCGCCCCGGCGCAGCGGTGTGTGCCGCGGGGATCGACGGCAGCCGGGTGCTGGCGCACGCGACCACGGCCGACGGGCGGGTGCTGCTGGTCGTGCCGACCGAGGGGGAGGTGTGCGCGGCCGTCGCCGGGGTCGCCGACGGGGACCTGGCCGCCCTGGTGCTGGTGACCGACCACGCGCCGCTGCCGCTGCGGGACCCGGTGCGGGCGCAGACGTGGTTGTCGGGGTGGCTGATGCCCGTCCGGCCGGCCGACCAGCGGGACGCCACGCTGGCCTTCGCCGAGGTCGCCCCGGTCGGCGCACTGCTGGACGTGGGGCACCGGAACACGCTGCTGCGGCTTGACCTTGCCGAGGTCGTGCTGGGGGAGGGGGGTGCGGTGGTGGAGGTGTCGCCGGAGGCCTTCCTGGCCGCCGCGCCCGACCCGCTGGCCGGCGTCGAGGCGGTCGCGCTCCAGCACCTGGTGGCCGAGCACCCCGAGGAGCTGGCGCTGCTGGCGTCCTGGGTCCCGCCGGGCTGGCTGGACGACGACGCCGTCGTCCGGCCACTGGGGCTGGACCGGGGCGGATTCCGGCTGCGCATCGAGCAACGCAGCGGGTGCCGGGACCTGCGCGTGCCGTTCGGTGCGCCGGTGACGTCACCGGAGGCCCTGGGCCCCGCGGTGCACCGGCTGCTGTGCGCGGCCCGGGGGTCCTGCCCGGAGCGCTGACCGGCGCCCCGGGCAGGATGGTCAGCGGACGGCGCGACGCCCGCTGGAGATGCCCTCGGCGACGCCGATGAGCAGCACGGCGGCGACCACGGCGAGCACGAACCCCAGGACGTTCAGCTCCCAGATGCTGCCGGTGCCGAAGAACTGGGCGATGACCCCGCCGATGAGCGAGCCGACGAGGCCGAGCACCAGGGTCATGAGGATGCTGAGGTTCTGCTTGCCGGGCTTGATGAGGCGCGCGAGCGCGCCGATGACGAGCCCGGCCACGAGGAATCCGATCATGCCGGGGTGATGCCCCGGATGATCATGCGGCCAAACGCCACACCGGTCAGTCGGCGAGTTCGGCGAGCAGCTGGGCGAGCCGGGTCCGCCGGGGCCGGACGTCGACCTCGCGCACGGCCCGGGCCAGCGCGGCACCGCTGGCGTGCACGATCGACAGGTGCCGTTGCGCGCGGGTGAGCGCGGTGTAGACCAGCGGCCGGGACAGCATCCCGCCGGCCTCCGGCGGGAGGACGACGACCACACCCGGCCACTCCGAGCCCTGCGCCCGGTGCACGGTGATCGCCCAGCCGTGCTTGAGGTCGCCGAGCGCCTTGCCGTTGACGGTCACCGGCCCGGAGGCGAAGGCGACGTCCAGCGACCCCTCGCCGGTGCCGGTGACGACCCCGACCTCACCGTTGGCGAACCCGACCGGCTCCAGGTCCAGATGGTTGGCGGTGGCCACCACCCGGTCGCCGACGTCGAAGCCGAACACCGCCCCGTCACCGGGGTTGAGCTTGGCCTTCAGCGCCTTGTTCAGCTCGATCGTGCCCGCCGGGCCCCGGTGCACCGGGGTCACCACCTGAACGGTCGACGGGTCGATCTGCAGCGCCCGCGGGATCGAGTCGGTGACCAGCTGCACCACCCGCTTGGCCGCCTCGGCGCTGCCCGTGGCCGGCACGATCACCACTTCCCGGTCCGGCGACTCGACCTGCAGCAGCTCTCCGCCGCGCACCCCGGTCGCCAGCCGGGCGATCGCGCCACCGGCGGCCTGCCGGTGCAGCGTGGTCAGCTCGGTGACCGGCACCGCGCCGGAGTCGATCAGGTCGCCGAGCACGTGCCCG
>JAOPWG010000178.1 GCA_025965775.1 Modestobacter sp.
ATGTCGTTCACCGCGATCTGGGGGGTGCTGTCAGGACGGACCTGGGTGGAGGTCATGTGGTCGAGTGCTCCGGACGGGGGGTGCGCAGGGACAGGACAGTGTCCACGGCCGGGCCGGCCGTGGGGAGTGCACGGGAGAGGCGGCGAGCGACGTCCCCCGCGTACGGGCTTCCGCGTACGGGGAACAGCACCACAGACCTCTGGCGCATCCCCATGGTACGGACGTCGGGGCGGTCCGGTCCACCTGGGTCACCGGGATCCCTGGCGCACCGTGGCGTGCCACCATCGGCGCGTCATGAGCCTGCCACCCACCCCGCCGGGACCCCCGACGCCCACGCTCCCCCTGGCCTCCGACGGTTACCCGGCGGCCGGTGGGGTCACCCGCCGGGCGACCGGGCCGGCGGAGTCGGCCCGGGCCAACCGCGGATGGTGGGACGCCGCGGCGCCGGCGTACCTCTCCGAGCACGGCGGCGATCTGGGTGACGTGGACTTCCTGTGGTGCCCCGAGGGGCTGCGGGAGGGCGAGGCCCGCCTGCTCGGGGACGTCGCCGGCCGGCGGGTCCTGGAGATCGGCTGCGGCTCGGCACCGTGCGCCCGCTGGCTGCACCGGGCCGGCGCCGAGGTGCTCGCCCTGGACGTCTCCGGTGGCATGCTCGCGCGGGCCTCGGAGCTGAACCGGGCCACCGGGATCCCCGTGCCGCTGGTGCAGGCCGACGCCGGCGCCCTGCCGCTGACCGACGGCAGCGTGGACCTGGCCTGCTCGGCGTTCGGCGGTCTGCCCTTCGTCGCCGACGCCCGGGGGGTGCTCGCCGAGGTCGCGCGGGTACTGCGGCCCGGCGGCCGCTTCGTCGCCTCGGTGAACCACCCGATGCGCTGGCCGATGCCCGACTCACCCGACCCGGAGGACCTGCAGGTCGTCTCCTCCTACTTCGACCGGCGGCCGTACGTGGAGACCGACGGCGCGGGCCGCACCGTCTACGTGGAGCACCACCGCACGGTCGGTGACTGGGTACGGGCGGTGGTCGGCGCGGGGCTGGTGCTCACCGACCTGCTCGAGCCGGAGTGGACGCCGGGCCGCACGCAGACCTGGGGCCAGTGGTCGCCGGAGCGGGGCGCACTGGTGCCGGGCACGCTGATCCTGGTCTGCGACCTGCCCGCCTGATCAGCGCTGCTCGGGCACCAGCACGACGTGGGGGCCGGTGCCGCTGGCGGTCCGCGCCACGCCTCGGCCACCTGGGACATCGGCAGGACATCGGCAGCACCTCGTGCGCTCCCGTCATCCGGCCGGCCGAAGCGGCGGCCAGCACGGCGTCGATCGCGCCGGCTCGCTGCTCCGGGGTGAGCGAGTTGTTCGATCCTGGCGCTCGGTCCAGGCCGGCGGCAGCCCCGGGACCTGCACGACGGCAGCGTGCACCGGCTCAGGTGGTGATGTCGGGGTAGGGCATGGAGACGTGGTCCATCGCCCGTGCGTAGGCCCGCTGGTACTCCATCGGGCCGTGGTCGCGCTCGAACATCGCGATGAAGAGCGTGAGCGTGAGGAACGGGTGGGCGCCCATCTGGAACAGCGTCACGTGGTCGTGCTCGCGCAGCGCCGTCCGCTCCTCCTCGGTGAACGACAGCCACGTCGTCTTCTCGTGCGAGATGCAGTTGAGGATGGTGGTGGCCATCTCCTGCTCCCACCACGCCACGGTGCCCGCCGGGTCCTCGCGGTAGCGCTCGACCAGGTCGGGGTCCCGGTCGACGGTGTAGAGGAACTTGTCGATCAGGTACTTGCTCACGCCGACACCTCCGCAGCGGCTGGGACTCCGTTCGGATACCAGGTGAAGTAGGCCTCCATGGTGTGGAACAGGTCCAGGGTGTCGACGTGGTCGGCCTTCCGCCCCTCGCCGGCCACGCCCATCATCAGCATGAAGTCCATGAACCCGTGGGTCGCGTTGCCCGGGGAGTGCAGGCTGTCCAGCGTCACCTCGGCCAGGCAGCCCTCGATGTCGCCGCTGGCGATCCACTCCACGGCCTTGCGGTCGAACTCCGGGTCGGGCCCGTGCTCGCCGAACTGGCGCGGCCCCCCGAGCTCCAGCGACAGGTGCCCGGTGCCGATGACCGCGACGCGCTTGTCGCTCGGCCAGGACTCGACCATCTCCCGGATGGCCCTGCCCAGCTGCACGAACCGTCTGGGCTGCGGCATCGGCGGGGCGAAGATATTGGTGTACACCGGCACGATCGGCAGGTCCGCCTGCGGCCGGAGCGTGATGATCGGGCAGGTGATGCTGTGGTCGATCCGCAGCTCGTTGCTGAACGCCAGGTCGAAGTCCCGGTCCAGCCCGTCGCGCAGGAGGTGGGCGGCCAGGTCCTCCTCGCCGCGCAGCCGCATCTTCGGCAGCCCGAACTCGCGTTCCTCGTTGTACCAGTTGGCATCGAAGTAGGGCGCCTTGCCGACGAGGAACTGCGGCATGTTGTCCAGCCACAGCTGGTGGAAGTGGTCGCTGCCGACCATCACCAGCACGTCGGGCTCGGCCGCCGTCAGGGTCTCGCGGAAGCGCTCGATCTTCGCGACCCACTCGTCGGCGAAGGGCGGTCGGTCCGCGCCGGTGGAGGTGCTGGCCCGGTAGTAGAACGGGTGGTGCGTGGACGCGATGACCGCGGCCAGTTCAGCCATGACGACCTCCGGTGGTGTCGGTGCCCGGGGGGGCGGGAAGGGGCTCACTGACGTAGGGGTCCGGGGGAACGGACCGGTTGTTCAGGTCCACCGACAGGAAGACGTCGTTGGCCACCGGATTGCGCAGCTCCTCGGCCAGCTGCCCGATCAGCCCCGCGGTCCGGGCGAGCAGGGCGAAGCCGCGCAACAGCTCCAGCGGCAGGCCGAGATCGGCCAGCGCGGCGCCGCACACGCCGGCGCCGTTCAGCGGCAGGGTCTTCCCGAGCACCTGCGGGTGGACGCGTCCGATGGCAGCGAACAGCGACAGGTGCGGCCCGACCAGCCCCTCCTCGGCGGCGATCTGCAGCAGCCGCGGCGTGCGCGGGTCGCCGTCCTTGTGCACGTGGTGGCCCAGCCCGGGGACGAAGCGCCGCGCCGCGCGCTGGGCGGTCACCGTCTCCAGCGCCAGGGCGTCCCAGCCGGCGTCGTCGGCGGGCAGAGCGCCCTCGACCCCGGTCAGCACGTCGTGCAGGAATCGGCCGCAGTCCTCGGTCACCCCCAGGAACCGCGAGCCGCCACCGAGCAGACCGGCCGCGAGCGCCCCCTGCACCGAGTCCGGCGCCGACAGGTAGGTCAGCCGGGTGACGATCGCCGTCGGGGTGAATCCGTGGTCGGCGAGCGCGGCCAGCACCGCCTCGAACACCCGGGTCTCCCCCGGGGTGGGCCGCCGCTGGGTGGCCAGCCAGAAGGCGAGCTCGCCGAAGCCGACCGAGCCCATCACGTCCCGGGCGAGGTCCTGCCCGAGCAGGGTGATCGTCTCCCGGCTCGAGGCACCCAGCGCGGTCGGGTAGACCGGTCGGTCGGTATTCATCGTTCTCCTCCGCACTCGTTCCGCTCCTCGGTCGCTGGCGCTCCCTGCGATGCTCGCTCGCGCGTCGTCCGCACGGTGGTCACGGGCGGCCCTCCGGGGTCGTCGCGGCCGCCTCGGCCAGCCAGCGGCGGATCTCCGCGCCGTGCTCGTCGAGCGCGGGTGGCGGCAGCCGGTAGTGGGCGGGGGTGTCGGAGAAGCGGATCGGGTTGCGCACCGACGGGACGGCGGCCGCTCCCTCGCCGACGGTCACCACGGGGTCGAGACCGACCTCCTCGGCGAAGGCGACGCCCTGGTCGACGGTGTTGATCGGCCCGCAGGGGACGCCGGCGCCGATGATGTCGCGGAACCACTCGAGC
This sequence comes from Modestobacter sp., assembly GCA_025965775.1. Taxonomy (GTDB): domain Bacteria; phylum Actinomycetota; class Actinomycetes; order Mycobacteriales; family Geodermatophilaceae; genus Modestobacter. Next base: position 3,862 of record JAOPWG010000178.1, read on the forward strand.
TTGGTCCGGGTGCGCAGCCGCTCGACCAGCAGCGGCCGCAGTTGCTCGCGGTTCGCCGTCCGGTCCTCGTTGCGGGCGAACCGCGGGTCGTCGGCCAGCCCGGGCACGCCGAGCACCTCGACCAGCTTGCGGAACTGGCCGTTGTTGCCCGCGGTGATGATCAGGTCGCCGTCGGCGCAGGGCAGCGGCTCGTACGGGAACAGGCTCGGGTGGCTGTTGCCCATCCGGAAGGGGACGACGCCACCGGCCACCCACGCGCTGGACTGGTTGACCAGCCCGGACAGCGCAGAGGACAGCAGGTTGACCTCGACGTGCTGCCCCCGTCCGGTCTCGTCCCGGTGGTGCAGTGCCGACAGCACGCCGATGGTCGCGTGCAGGCCCGCCATCACGTCGAACACCGAGATGCCGGCCCGGAACGGCTCACCGGCCGGGTCGCCGGTCAGGCTCATCAGCCCGGAGATCGCCTGGACGATGAGGTCGTAACCGGGCAGCGACGCACCGCCCGGTTGACTGCCGAAACCGGTGATGGAGGCGTAGACCACCGCGGGGTTGTCGCGGCGGACCGAGTCGTAGTCCAGGCCGAAGCGCGCCAGGCCGCCGGTCTTGAAGTTCTCGACGACCACGTCCGCACGCCGGGCCAGCTCCCGGGCGGCGGCCAGGTCCCCGGGGTCCTTGAGGTCCAGCGCGATCGAACGCTTGTTGCGGTTGACGCCCAGGTAGTACGTCGCCACGTCCTCGCGCACCGGGGGCTGCCAGCTGCGCGTGTCGTCGCCGGCGGGGCCTTCCACCTTGACCACCTCGGCCCCCAGATCGGCCAGCAGCATCGTGGCGTACGGGCCGGCCAGGATCCGGGAGAAGTCGGCGACCAACAGCCCGGCGAGCGGACCGCCGCCGGTCCTGGCGCCTGGCACTGCCTGAGGTCCCGTCATCGGTTCCCGACACCTCTCGATCGTCGTCCGCTCAACGGACGATCGTCCGCTGAGCTGCCCGCGCAGTCTTGGGCGGGCCGCCTGGTGATGTCAAGCGAGGAGATGCACCGGAACCGCCCGCTTGACATGTGCGCGGAGTCACCCGAAGGTGAGCCCTCACCGAGTTGACCGTTGTGCGGACAGTCGTCCGCTCGACTCGGCGATGCTTGGAGGAGGAGTCCATGTCCCACCCCGACGTCGACGTCGTGGTCCCGACGCCCGGCCAGCCCGTGGTGCTGCGCGGCGGCACGGTGCTGACCATGGACGACGCCCACACCGTGCTGCCCAGCGGCGACGTGCTCGTGGTCGACGGCCGCATCGCCGCGATCGGCCCGCAGCTGGAGGTTCCCGAGGGCACCGCCGGGATCGACGCGACCGGCGGCATCGTCATGCCCGGCATGATCGACACGCACCGGCACATGTGGCAGACGGCGATGCGCGGCTACGGCGCGGACTGGACGCTGACCCAGTACTTCGTCTGGTACTACCTCGAGCACGGCCGCGCCTTCCGCCCCGAGGACGTGCACGCAGGCAACCTGCTCTCGGCCTGGGACGCGCTGGAGGCCGGGGTCACCACCACGGTCGACTGGTCGCACGGGCTGCAGACGGTCGACCACGCCGAGGCCGCGGTCGACGCCCTGCAGGCGGTCCCCGGCCGGTTCGTCCTCGCCTACGGCAACATCCAGGCCGGCCCGTGGGAGTGGGCCACCGACCCCGCCGTCCAGGCGTTCCTCGAGCGGCGGCGCACCGGGTCCGGCGACCGGCTGGGCTTCCAGCTCGCCTTCGACGTCACCGGTGACCCGGCGTTCCCCGAGAAGGCCGCATTCGAAGCCGCCCGCGAGCTCGGGCTGCCGGTCACCACCCACGCCGGCGTGTGGGGTGCCACCAACGACGAGGGCATCCGGTTGATGCACGAGCACGGCTTCATGACCCCGGAGACCGTCTACGTCCACGCGGCGACGCTGACCACGGACTCCTACCACCGGATCGCCGCGACCGGCGGCTCGATCTCGGTCTCCACCGAGTCCGAGCAGAGCGCCGGCCAGGGCTATCCGCCCACCTGGCAGGTCCGCCGCCACGGCATCCCGGTGTCGCTGTCGATGGACACCAGCGTCTGGTGGAGCAGCGACCTGTTCTCCGCCATGCGCACCACGCTGGGCGCCGACCGCTCCCGCGAGCACCTGGAGGCCCACGCCAAGGGCGAGACCGTCACCCAGGTCCACCTGCGCGCCGAACAGGTCGTCGACTGGGCCACCCGGGGCGGCGCCCAGGCACTGGGCCGCGACGACATCGGCAGCCTGCAGCCGGGCAAGAAGGCCGACATCGTGTTGATCAAGAACGACGACTCCCCGGTGTCCTTCCCGCTGCTCAACCCCTACGGGCACGTCGCCTTCCAGGCCCAGCGCGGGGACGTGCACACCGTGCTCGTCGACGGGCAGGTCGTGAAGTCGTCCCACCGGCTGGTCGGGGCGGACCTGCGCGCGGTCCGCTCGACCGTCGACGCGACGGTCGAGCACCTGCGCTCGGCCCTCGGTGAGGAGACGTGGACCCAGGGGATGAACCCGGAGCTCCCGGGGGACGAGCTGCTGGACAACCCGTACACCTACACCGACTACCGCTCGGCGAGCACCCACGACGCCCGGGGCAGCGTCTTCGGCAACGAGGAGACGGCCGGCTGACGGTGCCGGTCACGGACCCTGCCCGGCCGGCTCACCCGGCCGGGCAGGGTCCGTCTCCGGAGGACAGGCGGCGGCCCGGAGCCGTGCCATCCTCGACCGCAGGACGACGACGGGAGCAGCGGGGCGATGGCAGGACGCGGCACGGGACCGGACTTCGTGGAGGCACTGGCGCGCGGCCTCGACGTGCTGGCCTGCTTCGACGCCGACCGCCCGGCGATGACGCTGTCGGAGGTGGCCACGGCCGCCGGCCTGGCCCGCCCCACCGCCCGCCGGCTGCTGCTGACCCTGGAGGAGCTGGGCTTCGTGCGCAGCTCCGGTGGGGCCTTCCAGCTGACTCCCAAGGTGCTCACGCTGGGCATGGCCTACGTCGGCGCGCTCGGGCTGTGGGACATCGCCCGGCCGCACCTGGAGTCACTCGTGGCGCGCACCGGGGAGTCCTCCTCGATGGCCCAGCTCGACGGCTCGGACATCGTCTACGTCGCCCGGGTGGCAGTGGCCAAGCTGATCGCCCTGCGTGTGGAGATCGGCACCCGGTTCCCGGCGGTCCAGACCTCCCAGGGCAAGGTGCTGCTCGCCGCGCTGTCCCCGGACGAGCTGGCCCGCACGCTGGCCGAGCCCAGCCGGGCGGGGCTGCCGACCTACATCGGCCGCTCGGCCGGTCAGCTGGACACCGAGTTGGCCGAGGTGCGAGCCCGCGGCTGGGCACTCGCCGACGAGGAGCTCGCCCCGGGCGTCCGCTCCGTCGCCGTCCCGGTACGCGACGGCGACGGCACCGTCCGGGCGGCCATGAACGTGACCGTGCACGCGGCCGAGACCTCGACCGAACGGTTGCTGGACGTCCACCTGCCGTTGCTGCTGCGCACCGCCGGGGAGGTCAGCGCGGAGTGGGCGCTGTGGCAGTCCCGTCCGCACGTCGAGGTCCCCCGGCACGCCGCCGACGGGACTGCCAGCGCCTGACCGGGCCAGAGCGGTCCGCGCGGGAGGGCACGGCACCTGGCCGCGGTGCGGTCCGGAGGACCGCAATGTGCTCAGTGCGCGGCGTCGTCCCAGCTGACGCCGAACCCGACGGAGACCTCCAGCGGCACCGACAGCTCCGCGGCACCGGCCATCTCCCGGCGCACCAGCGCCTCCAGCACCTCGCGCTCCCCCGGCGCCACCTCGAGCACCAGTTCGTCGTGCACCTGCAGCAGCATCCGCGAGTTCAGCCCCTCGGCGGCGATCGCCTTCT
>JAOPWG010000182.1 GCA_025965775.1 Modestobacter sp.
CTCCTTGACCAGCTCGGCCCCGATCTTCTCGTACGGGTCCTCGAGCTCGATCTCCTTGGCGATGCTCACACCATCGTTGGTGATGGTGGGCGCGCCCCACTTCTTCTCGAGTACGACATTGCGGCCCCTGGGGCCGAGCGTCACCTTGACGGCGTCGGCGAGAATGTTCATACCCCGCTCGAGACCGCGGCGAGCCTCTTCGTCGAACGCGATCATCTTGGCCAGGTGGTGATGTCCTCCATGCGTGGATCGCTGGCTCGGTCAGGTCCGGCGCCCGCGACGGACGACACCGGCGGCGTGGACGCTCCTGCGGCCCACGACCAGTGCCTCACCGTTCCGACCTGGTTGGCACTCAGGTGCTCCGAGTGCCAACCAGAGTCTGGCACTCGACCCAGGCGAGTGCAAGAACGGGGTCCCCACCGAACGCAGCGAGGCCCGGTCCCCCAAGGGACCGGGCCTCGTTCGTACGGGACCTCAGGCTGCGGTGACGCGGTCGGCCTGCGGACCCTTCTCGCCCTGGACGACCTCGAGGCTGACCCGCTGGCCCTCGTCGAGGCTCTTGTAGCCGTCCATCTGGATGGCCGAGTAGTGGACGAAGACGTCCTGGCCGCCGTCGACGGCGATGAAGCCGAAGCCCTTCTCGGCGTTGAACCACTTCACGGTGCCCTCTGCCACGTGTGCTCCCACGGTCGTGCGTGCGGTCGGCCCCCGCCAGCTGGGGGTCGGGATCTCGCTCTTCCGCCCGTCGGACACGAACGTGGAACCAAGAACCGCGCGGAACGGTACATCAACTGTCGCCCCAGGTCACCGGTCTGCGGAACGGTCCTGACACGACTGTGATACGGCCTGCGGTCAGCTGATCAGGCCGGCCTCGCGCAGCGACCTCAGCGACGGCTGCACATGGTGCGTCGGGCCGACGACCGGGGTCAGCGGGTCCAGGGTCTTGAGCCCCTCGCCGGTGTTGAGGACGACGGTCTCCTTGGCCGGGTCCAGCAGCCCGCGCTCGACGAGCTGGCGCAGCACCGCGATGGTGACCCCGCCGGCGGTCTCGGCGAAGACCCCCGTGGTGCGGGCCAGGTCGCGGATGCCGGCCACGATCGCGTCGTCCCCGACCCGGCCGACCGCGCCGCCGGTGCGCCGGATGACGTCCAGCGCGTAGGGGCCGTCCGCGGGGTTGCCGATGTTCAGCGACTTGGCGATGCCGGTGGGCTTGACCGGCTTGACGACGTCCCAGCCGTTGTCGAAGGCGGTGGCGATCGGGTCGCAGCCCGCGGACTGGGCGCCGAAGACCGTCCACTCGGTGTCCTCGACGATCCCGGCGGTCACCAGCTCCCGCCAGGCCTTGTCGACCTTGGTCAGCAGCGATCCGGACGCCATCGGGATCACGACCTGGGCCGGGATCCGCCAGCCCAGCTGCTCGGCGATCTCGTAGCCCATCGTCTTGGAACCCTCGGCGTAGTAGGGCCGGACGTTCTGGTTGACGAAGGCGGTGTCCTCGAACTCGTCGGTCTCGGCGAGTTCGCTGGTGAGCCGGTTGACGTCGTCGTAGGAACCGTCGACGGCGACCAGCGCCTGCCCGTAGACCGCCGACTGGACGATCTTGCCCGGCTCCAGGTCGCTGGGGACGAACACGAAGGACGGCAGGCCCATCCGCGCGGCGTGCGCGGCCACCGAGTTGGCCAGGTTGCCGGTGGAGGCGCAGGCGATCTTGGCGTAGCCGAAGCTCTTGGCAGCGGTGGCGGCCAGGCTGACCACGCGGTCCTTGAAGGAGTGCGTGGGGTTGGCCGAGTCGTCCTTCACCCACAGCCCGCCGGTGATGCCCAGTTCGTCGGCCAGCCGGTCGGCGCGGACCAGCGGGGTCATCCCCGGGTCCAGGGTGACCCGGTCCGCCGGGTCCTGCCCCACCGGCAGCAGGGCGGCGTAGCGCCAGAGGTTCTGCGGACCGGCCTCGATCTGCGCACGGGTGACCGCCCGCATCAGCTCGGGGTCGTAGTCGACCTCCAGCGGGCCGAAGCACTGGGCGCACGCATGCTCGGCGATCAGGCCGAAGGTGGCGCCGCAGTTGCGACAGACGAGGCCGCGGGCCGGGCTCGGGGGAACCGGTCCTCCGGCGGTGGCATCGGCCTGGGCGGAACCGGGAGCGGTCAGGGTCATCGCGACGACTACCTCCTCATCTTCCCCGCGCCGGGCCGTCGAGCCGCGCGGGACGGAATTGGCACCTTCCGGCCGCAGGTGTGCGGACGGCGGTTGCCGGGGCTTCATCGGGCCGTGTCCCTCTGCCCCTCTGGATGAGTGGAACGGTGCGACTCTACCCGGGGCCACGTCGTCCGGGCCGGACCGGTCAGGATGGGCGGGTGGCCACCCGGATCCTCTACACCGACCTCGACGGGACGATGGTGGGCCCGCGCGGCTCGTTCTGGCACACCGCCACCCGGGCGCTGACCGCCTCCCCCGCCACCGCCCTGCTGGAGCTGCACCAGGCCGGCGTGCCGTTGGTGCTGGTCAGCGGGCGCACCCACGACCAGCTGGTGGAGGCCGCACGCATCTTCGCCGCCGACGGGTCGATCGCTGAGCTGGGCTCGCTGGTCAGCTGGTCCGGCGGGCGGGAGACCCACCTGCTGACCGGTGACCTGCCCGCCGAGCACACCGGCCGCACGCCGATGGAGGTGATGGCCGAGCTGGGCGTCGTCGACGCGCTGGTGGCCGCCCACCCCGGACGGCTGGAGTGGCACGAGCCCTGGCACGCCACCCACTCCGCCGACGCGCTGCTGCGCGGCCGGGTCGACGCCGCCGCCGTCGACCGCTGGCTGGCCGGGCATGGCTGGGGGTGGCTGACCCTCAACGACAACGGCGCGATCCCGGCGGGCCCACGGATGAAGCTGGCCGCCGAGGCGCTGCCCCCGCGGGTCTACCACCTGATGCCGCGGGGCATCTCCAAGGGGGCGGCCATCGCCTGGGACCTCGCCCGCCGCGGCCTGACCCCGGCCGACGCGGTGGCGATCGGGGACAGCGTCAGCGACCTCGAGATGGCCCGCGCGGTCGGCCGGCTCTGGATCACCGCCAACGGCGCCGCCGTCCCGGGCATGGCCGACCTGATGTCCGCCCTCCCCGACGTGCGCGTGACCGACGAGCCGATGGGCGCCGGCTGGGCACAAGCCGTGCTCGCCAGCCTGTGAGGAAGGACCCCCTCCCCGAGCCCTTCGCAGGCTCAGGCACGCCCGGAGGGGGCCGTCAGGCGGTGATGTCGCGGCGGGCGAAGTGCCGGAAGCCCAGCGCGGTGAACAGCGCGACGTAGACCAGCGACTGCACGGTGCCGCGGAACAGGTCCCCGGAGTCGACCGGGGTCTGCAGCAGGTCGGTCCAGGCGTACTGGAACGCGGTCGGGAACCAGTCCCGGATGCTGCCCAGCTGGTCGACCTGCTCGAGGACGGCGAACACGATCGTGGTGAAGACCGCCCCGCCCACCGCGGCCAGAGGGGCGTCGGTGATGGTCGACAGCCAGAAGCCCAGCGCGCCGACGAACAGCAGGTGGACGACGATGAACCCGACCATCCCGGCCAGCCGGACCAGCGCCGTCCCCTGGTCCAGGGTCAGCCCGACCGGGGTCTGCACGTCCCCGAAACCGAACGCGATCCCGCCGGCCACCACCGCGGTGACCACCAGGACCAGCACCGAGCCGACCGACAGCAACAGCGCGGCGGCCCACTTCTGCCGCAGCAGCCGCATCCGCGGCACCGGCGTGGCCAGCGCGTAGCGCAGCGACCCCCACTGCGCCTCGCTGGCCACCGTGTCGCCGAAGAAGAGCGCGAAGACCACGACCAGGA
>JAOPWG010000523.1 GCA_025965775.1 Modestobacter sp.
AGGCGGCGAACGTCAACCCGGTCTGATCTTCAGACCGAGGAGCTGATCGCAGCCCTCTCGAACCACCGACAGCGCCCCCGACCGGGAAACCGGGCGGGGGCGCTGTTGCGTTCCGGGTGGGCGGTCAACGCCCCCGCGGCACCCCGTCAACGCCCCCGCGGCACGTACCCGCCGATGAGGGCCGCCATTAGCAGCGCTCCGTCGTCCGGGCCGAGCGCCGTCGCCGCGTCCGCCATCGCCCGCCAACGGCTCCGCTCGACGTCGGTCATCGCACCGTTGGCGCGGGCCTCCAGCTGCTCGACCAGCCGCTCCCACTGCCCCTGCGGCGTCGGCCAGAGGCCGGTGAGCCGGCGCGCCTCGGCCGAGACCGCGGTGAAGCGGACGATCTCGCCGGCGTGGTTGGTCAGCGTCTGCACGTACCCGGCGGCGGCGAGCGCGTTCGCCGCCGAGACGACCAGGGGCTTGGGCAGGCCGCTGGCCGGGACGATCGCGCCGAGGTAGGGCGCGCTGCCGTGCGGCGGCTCGTCGAGCAGCCGCACGATGGCGCGCAGCACGGGCAGGTCGCGGGTGAACCACACGTCGGGCAGCGGTTGCTCCGCGGTCATGACGTCCTCTCGATCGTCGGCACCGGGACGACCCCAGCCCGTCCACGGTACGAGGCCGACCGCGGCGCCGGCCGGGCAGCACTGCCGGCCACCTGCCGTTCCTTAGCGAGGCAAAGTTCGTAACCCCGAAGTTCATCCTCGATCACACAGGGCACTGGCAGGATCGGGACATACCGGTACCCGACCGGACGTCCCCCGGAGCCGTCGAGGAGACCCGTGTCCCCACGCCCCGCCCGCCGCCGCGCGCTCAGCGGTCTGGCCGTCGCCGCCCTCACCGCCGGCGGGATCACTGCCGGTGCCGCCGGCCCCGCGGCCGCCGCCGGCGCCGACCTGGTGATCAGCGAGGCCTTCGGCGGCGGTGGCAACTCCGGTGCCCCCTGGACCAACGACTTCATCGAGCTCCGCAACGACGGCTCGACCCCGGTCAGCCTGTCCGGCTGGTCGGTGCAGTACGCCTCCGCCAACGGCACCTCGTGGGCGGTCACCCCGCTGACCGGCGCCGTCCCGGCCGGCGCCTCGTACCTGGTGCAGGAGGGCGGCGGCAGCACCGGGACGGCGCTGCCCGCGCCCGACGCCCGCGGCACCCTCGCCCTGTCGGCGACCAACGGCAAGGTCGCCCTGGTCCGGACCTCCACGTCGCTGTCCGGTTGCGGGACCTCCTGCCGGACCGCGCCGGACGTGGTCGACCTCCTCGGGTTCGGCTCCGCGGACGAGGCCGAGACCACCGCCACCGGCCCGCTGAGCAACACCACCTCCGCCAGCCGCACGGCAGCCCGCGACAGCGACGTCAACGCCACGGACTTCTCCGTGGGCGCGCCCAGCCCGCGCAACGCCGCTGGGCAGACGGCACCCCCGCCCCCACCGCCCCCACCGCCGTCGGACCCGCTGCCCTGCGACAGCCCGGCACAGTCCATCGGGTCGGTGCAGGGCAGCGGCACCGCCAGCCCGCTGGCAGGGCAGGTCGTCACCGTGGTCGGCACCGTCGTGGGGGACCTTCAGGAGGGCGGCTTCGACGGCGTCTTCGTGCAGGACGGTGGGGACGGCGACGCGGCCACCTCCGACGGCGTGTTCGCCTACCGCGCCACCGGCACCCTCGGCCTCGGCGACCGGGTCGTCGTCCGCGGCACCGTCACCGAGCACGCGGGGCTCACCGAGTTGACCGGCGTCACGGTGACCGGGTGCGGCACCGGTCCGCTCCCCGGTGCGGCCGCACTGCCGCCGTCCTCGACCGACGCCCAGCGCGAGGCGCTGGAGGGCATGCTGGTGGCGCCCGCCGCGGCGCTGACGGTCAGCGACGTCTACGACCTCAGCCGGTACGGCGAGGTGCTGCTGTCCTCCGGCGGCCGGCTGCTCACCCCGACCGAGGTCGCCGACCCGGGGCCGGGCGCCCAGCAGGTCGCCGCGGAGAACACCGCGCGTTCGATCCTGCTCGACGACGGCCGGACGGCGACGCTGTCGACGACGGCCGGCGGCCCGCCGCCGTACCTGACCGTGGAGGACCCGGTCCGTGTCGGCGACACCGCCGTCCTCGGCCAGCCCGTCGTCCTCACCTGGGGGTTCGGCGATTGGCTGCTGGAGCCGGCCGACGGCACCACCGACGGGACGACGTTCACGGCCACCAACCCCCGCCCGGCGACGCCGCCGACGGTGGGCGGGGGGCTGCGGGTCGCCGACTTCAATGTGCTGAACTACTTCGTCGACTTCCCCGGTCAGTACGGCCGCGACGCCCGGGGCGCGACGAACGGGGCCGAGCTCGCCCAGCAGCAAGCCAAGATCGTCAGCTCCCTGGCCGCGCTGGACGCCGACGTGGTCACGCTGCACGAGATCGAGAACTCCGCCGTCCTCACCCCCGGGACCCCGTACCGGGCGGTGGAGACGCTCCTGGCGGCGCTGGAGGCGCAGACCGGGCAGAGCTGGTCCTACGCCCCGGCGCACGAGGACACCGACGTGATCACCAACGCGATCGTGTACCGCGCCGACGTGGTGACCCCGGTCGGCGGCCCGGCAGTGCCGGCGGACCTGTCCGCCTTCGACAACGCCCGCTCCCCCATCGCGCAGACCTTCGACGCCTCCGGTGAGGTGTTCACCGTCATCGCCAACCACCTGAAGTCCAAGGGCAGCGGCTGCGGGGCCGGCAGTGACGATGCCTCCCTCGGCGGGGCGGGCAACTGCAACGGTGACCGGGTGGCCCAGGCGCAGGCCCTGGTCGCGTTCGCCGACCAGGTGGCCGGGCGGGTGGGTGACCCCGACGTGCTCCTGACCGGCGATTTCAACTCCTACCGGTTCGAGGACCCGGTCGACGTCGTCACCGGCGCCGGGTACACCGACCTGGCACCGGTGCTGGCGCCCGGCGAGTACAGCTACGTCTTCGGCGGCGCCTCCGGATCGCTGGACCACGTGTTCGCCTCGCCGTCGATGCGGGCGAAGCTGACCGGGCTGGGCGTCTGGGACGTCAACGCGGTGGAGTCCTACGCCTACGAGTACGACGGCTACGAGCCGCTGTACGCCGGCTACCCGTACCGGGCCAGCGACCACAACCCGACGCTGATCGGGATCAGCACCCGGACGCCGGCGACCGCCACGACCAGCGCCGACCGGCCCCTGCGCGGGGACGAGGTGACGGTGACCGGCAGCGGCTTCGCCGCCGGGGAGACGGTGACCGTCACGCTGGCCTCGCGCACCCAGGGCCAGCTGGGCAGCGCGGTCGCCGGAGCGGACGGCGGGGTCGGGATCACGTTCACCGTGCCCTGCGGGCTGCCCGCCGGTGACCAGCAGGTGCTGCTGACCGGGGACTCCGGTGAGGCGGCGAGCACGGGCTTCTCCCTGCGCCCGGTACTGGTCGACCTCCTGCTGCACGTGGTCGGGTTCCTGACCCACGGCTGAGCCGCGGCTGACAGCGCGCTGAGCTGCCTGGACGACCCGTCGCCCGTCCGCGTGGCGGCCCCGGCCCGCGTGCCGCACGAGTGGCGGGGCCGCCGTACCGTGGGTCCATGAAGACATCCGCCCATCAGCCCCAGGTCGTCAAGACCGACGAGGAGTGGCGCGCCCAGCTGTCGCCGGAGGAGTACGCCGTCCTCCGCGAGGCCGGGACCGAACGGCCGTACACCGGCGAGTACGTCGACACCAAGACTGTCGGCATCTACAGCTGCCGGGCCTGCGGCGTCGAGTTGTTCCGCTCCGAGACGAAGTTCGACTCGCACTGCGGCTGGCCGTCGTTCTACCAGCCCACCAGCCGGGACGACGTCGTCCTCCGGGAGGACCACGCCTACGGGATGCTGCGCACCGAGGTCCTCTGCGGCAGCTGCCACAGCCACCTCGGGCACGTCTTCGAGGACGCCCCCCAGACCCCCACGGGCGACCGGTACTGCATCAACTCGGTGAGCATCACGCTCACGCCCAACGAGAGCTGAGCCCAGAGCACGACCACGGCGCGTCTCCCCTGCGGGGACGCGCCGTTGTCATGCAGTCGGACTCCGGCCCGAAGGGCCGCCATGTCACGGCAGGTCGGCGACCAGCTCCGCGACCTGCTTGCGGGTGCCGGTGTAGAACGGCACCTCCTCGCGCACGTGCCGCCGCGCGCGGCTGGCGCGCAGGTCGCGCATGAGATCCACGATCCGGTGCAGCTCGTCGGCCTCGAAGGCGAGCATCCACTCGTAGTCGCCGAGCCCGAAGGCCGCGACCGTGTTGGCCCGGACATCGGGGTAGGGCCGGGCCTGCATGCCGTGCTCCTTGAGCATGTCCCGCCGCTCCTCGTCGGGCAGCAGGTACCACTCGTAGGACCGCACGAAGGGGTAGACGCAGACGAACCGGCGCGGCTCCTCCTCGGCGAGGAACGCCGGGATGTGGCTGCGGTTGAACTCCGCGGGCCGGTGCAGCGCCATCTGCGACCAGACCGGCTCCAGCGAGCGGCCGAGGGTGGTGCGGCGGAACCGGCCATAGGCCTCCTGCAGCGCTTCGGGGGTCTCGGCGTGCCACCAGATCATCAGGTCGGCGTCGGCCCGCAGCCCGGCGACGTCGTAGATCCCGCGGACGACGACGTCCTTGCCGGCCAGCTCGTCGAACAGCGCCGTGACCTCATCGGCTGCCGCGCCACGTTGGTCGTCGCCGAGCGACCGGGCCGCCTTGAACACCGAC
>JAOPWG010000014.1 GCA_025965775.1 Modestobacter sp.
ACCGCCGTGCTCATCGACTGCGACACCTGCACCGTCCGCGGTCCCGGCTGCGACGACTGCGTCGTCACCGTCCTGCTGGGCGCGCCGCCGGGCTGGCGGGAGACCGAGCCGACCGTCGTGCCACTGACCCGCCGGGGCCGCGCCGCAGCCCGGGGTGTCGGCGGCGAGGTCGAGGGCGCGGTCGCGGCGGACGCGCCCGGGCGTCGCACGGCCAGGAGTGAGGTGTCTCGCGTTGACAGCAACGCCGCGGAGCCCCGCCCGGTCGTCGAACTCGACGAGGTCGAGCATCGCGCCGTACGGGCTTTGGCAGAGTTCGGTCTGGTTCCGCCGTTACGTCATCAGGATGCATCAATCGGCACGCCTGCCCGCAACACGTCGACAAATCGCCACGTGAGCTGACAAATCGCACGCTTGTGATTTGTCATGTTCCGTGGTGGATTGGGCGTTTGACGGGTCTATGTCTCGGTCCGATCACGGACCTACTGTTTCCTCATCCGGGAGAGTGGTCGTCACCGCACACAGGGTGACCTCGACCGGGCACCGCCGAACCAGCCGGCCGTTCCGGCCGCTGGACCGGGGACCCACCGCAGTCCTGGGGTGAGTTCTCGTGCCTCCCGCTCGCGGGAGGCACGCGTCGACGACGACGCGCAGAGATAGGGCCGTCCTTCTTCCCGGCCCGAACCCGTCAGCTAACTCGGTAGGCGGTCGATGTGGAGGAAACGGAGTCCCGCCGACCGTGGCGAGCCCTCACCTGTCTGTCCAGCGCGACCCGACCACGTCCTCCACGGAGCCGGCGGTCGCCTCCCGTCGTCCCCGGCTCGCCGGCCGACTCGGTGCTGCGGTCCTCCTGACCGCCGCCGCGAGCCTGGTACTGACCTGCCTGCCCGGCACGGCCGGCGCCACGCCGGGCGCCGCGGCCACCCAGGCGACCACCGCTGACGAGGCGACCCAGCTGGTGGCCGACGCCCAGCATCACCTGGAGGCCGTCACCGAGCGGGTGAACGAGGCGCAGGTGACCCTGGAGCAGCAGCGGGCCGCCGCCGACGCCGCCGGTACCGCCGTCACCGCCGCGCAGGCGCAGCTGGCCGCCCTGGACGGGCAGATGCGTCAGATCGCCCGCAGCGCCTTCACCGGGGAGAACCTCTCCCGGTTCAACGCGCTGATGACCAGCGGCTCGGCCGACGAGTTCCTCGCCCAGGTCACCACCCTCGACGCGATCGCCGGTCACGCCAACGAGATCCTGGCGCAGGTCAGCGCCGCCGCGACGGCCGCCGCCGAGGCCAAGGCCGCCGCCGACACCGCCTCCGCGGCCGCCCGCGCCACCCTGGACGACGTGACCGCCCAGCAGGCCGACCTGCAGTCGCAGATCACCGACTACAAGGCCCAGTACGATCGGCTCAGCGCCGTCCAGAAGGTCCAGGTCAACGCGGTGCACGCCGGTCCCGTGCTCACCGCGCCGGCCGTCGTCCCGGCGCCGACCAAGGCCGCCCAGTCCGCCGTGGACACCGCCCTGGCCCAGCTCGGTGACCCCTACGTCTGGGGGGCCGCCGGCCCGAACGCCTTCGACTGCTCCGGCCTGACGCAGTACGCCTACGCCGCCGCCGGGGTGCGGCTGCCGCACTCCAGCAGCGTGCAGGCCACGATGGGCACCGCGGTGCCGCGCTCGCAGCTTCAGCCCGGTGACCTGGTCTTCTTCTACAGCCCGGTCAGTCACGTGGGCATGTACATCGGCAACGGTCAGATGGTGCACGCCGCGACCTTCGGCAGCCCGGTCCAGGTCACCAGCGTGGACATGAAGGGCTACGTCGGGGCCCGCCGCTTCGTCGGCTGACCCCGTCCCGGTCGCACAGGCTGTCCGCCTAAGCTCGCGCCGTGAGCGAGGGTGCGAGCTCACGCATGAGCACAGCAGCACCGCGAACTCGGCCGACGAGCGCCAGCGAGGAGGTCTCGTGAGCGCCCGACGCCTCGCGCTGCTGGCGGCGCTCGTGCTCGGCGCCGCCGTGGCCGTCGTGATCGTCGTCGCCACCCCGTGGCACCTCCTCCCCACCCCGCCCGGTGGCCGCACGCCGGTCGACCCTGCGGCGGTCTTCACCCCGGAGCAGATCGCCCGGGCGACGTCCTTCGCCTCGGCCCTGCGCCCGGCCTCGCTGGCATCCCTCCTGCTCGGCCTGCTCGTCTCTGCCCTGTTCGGGCTGACCCGGGCGGGCGCGGCCACCGCCCGCCGGCTGGCCCGCCCCCTCGGCGGGGGCTGGGTCTGGCAGGTGCTGCTCGGCTCGATCGCGCTGGTGGTGATCGGCCGGCTGGCCACGCTGCCGCTGGCCGCCTACGGCGAGGTCGTCCGCCACCGGTACGGGCTGTCCACCCGCGGCTGGGGCCTGTGGGCGCAGGACGTCGCCCTGTCCACGGCCATCTCCGCCGGGCTGACCGCGCTGGCCCTGCTCGCGCTCGTCGCGCTGATCCGCCGGGCACCGCGCACATGGTGGGCCTGGGCAGCCGCCGCCGCCGCAGCCCTCGTGGTCGTCGGCTCGTTCCTCTACCCGCTACTGATCGAGCCGGCGTTCAACCGCTTTCAGCCGATGCCGGCCAGTCCGCTGCGCAGCGAGCTGTTCGCCCTCGCCGAGCGCAACGGCACCCCGGTGGACGACGTGCTCGTCGCCGACGCCAGCCGGCGGACCACCGCACTGAACGCCTACGTCTCCGGGTTCGGCTCGACCCGGCGGATCGTCGTCTACGACACGGTCCTGGACGGGCTGCCCGACAGCGAGGTCGAGTCGATCGTCGCCCACGAGCTCGGCCACGTCTCCGCCGACGATGTGCTCACCGGCACGCTGATCGGCGCCCTCGGCTCGGCGGCCGGCGTGGCCCTGCTCGGCTGGCTGCTGGGCTGGACCCCGCTGCTGCGCCGGGCGGGCGTGGACGCCGCCGGCGATCCCGGGGTGGTCGGGCTGCTGCTGTTCCTCGTCGCCGTCGGCACGCTGGTGTCCGCGCCGGTGCAGAACGGGGTCTCCCGGCACATCGAGGCCCGGGCCGACCTGCACGCCCTGGACCTGACCGAGGACCCGCAGGCGTTCATCGACATGCAGGAGCGGCTGGGCGTCGCCAACCTCTCCGACCCGGACCCGCCCGCGCTCTGGCAGTGGTTCTTCGGTACGCACCCGACCACTGCGCAGCGGGTCGCCTTCGCCGGTGACTGGGCCCGGCTGCACGGCCGATGACCCGCACGCTCGTCGTCACCAACGACTTCCCGCCCCGGCAGGGCGGCATCCAGACCTTCGTCGCCGCGCTGCTGGCCCGCCGGCCGCCCGGCTCGCTGGTGGTGCTGGCCTCGGACCACCCGGGCTCGGCGGAGTACGACGCCGGCCTGCCCTACCCGGTGGTGCGGGCTCCCACCGGCATGCTGCTGCCCACGCCCGCGACCGCGAGGACGGCGGCCCGGCTGGCGCGTGAGCACGACTGCGGGACGGCGTTCTTCGGGGCGGCCGCGCCGCTGGGGCTGCTCGCCCCGGGATTGCGCCGGGCAGGGGTGCAGCACCTCGTCGGGGCCACGCACGGGCACGAGACCGGGTGGGTCGCGCTGCCGGGGGCCCGAGAGGTGATGCGCCGGATCGCCGGGGGGCTCGACGTGCTGACCTACATCAGCGAGTACACCCACGACCGGCTGTCCCCGGCGCTGGGTGACCGCGCGCGCATGGCCCAGCTGTCCCCGGGTGTCGACGTCGACGCCTTCACCCCCGACGTCGACGGGAGCGCGGTGCGGGCCCGGTACGGACTGGGCGAGGCGCCGGTCGTGGTCTGCGTGTCCCGGCTGGTGCCGCGCAAGGGCCAGGACGTGCTCCTGCAGGCCTGGCCCCGGGTGCTCGCCCGGCACCCGGACGCACGGCTGCTGCTGGTCGGCGGCGGGCCCCTGGAGCAGTCGCTGCGCCGCGCCGTCGCCGATCGCGGCCTGGGCAGCTCCGTCGTCCTCACGGGGGGAGTGGCCGGCCCGGACCTGCCGCAGCACTACGCGGCCGGTGACCTCTTCGCGATGCCCTGCCGCACCCGCCGCGGGGGGCTGGACGTCGAGGGGCTCGGCATGGTCTACCTCGAGGCAGCCGCCTGCGGCCTGCCGGTGGTCGCCGGGACCTCCGGAGGTGCGCCGGAGACGGTGCGGGAGGGCGTCACCGGGCACGTCGTGGAGCCGCGGTCACCGGCCGCCGTCGCCGCGGCCGTCATCGGCCTGCTGGACGACCCGGCCCAGGCCCGGGCGATGGGGGCCGCCGGCCGGGCCTGGGTGGAGCAGCGCTGGTCGTGGACGTCGATCGCGGCCACCTTCGCCGCCCTGCTGGAGCCCGACGGTCCCGGGACGCGCTGAGCCGGTGCCCCGGACGGGACACCGGCTCAGCGGCAGCAGAGGACCTCAGCGGGCTCGATGACGAGCCCTCAGCGGGCTCCGATGACGAGCCCTCAGCGGGCGTAGAGCGCCTCGACCTCGTCGCCGAACTCCTTCATCACCACGGCCCGCTTGAGCTTCAGGCTGGGGGTGAGGGTGCCGTTCTCCTCGGTGAAGTCGTGGCCGAGCACCCGGAACTTCTTGATCGCCTCGGCGTGCGACACCGCCTTGTTCGCGTCGGCGACCGCGGCGTCGAGCTCGGCCAGCACGTCGGGGTCCTCGCGTAGCTGCTCGAGGGTCAGCGAGGGGTCCTTGCCCTGGGCCTTGAGCCAGGCCGGCAGCGCGTCCTCGTCCAGCGTGATCAGAGCGGCGATGTAGGGGCGCTGGTCGCCGACGACGATGCACTGGCTGATCAGCTTGTGCGCCCGCAGCCGGTCCTCCAGCCCGGCCGGGGCGACGTTCTTGCCCCC
Organism: Modestobacter sp.; assembly: GCA_025965775.1. GTDB lineage: Bacteria > Actinomycetota > Actinomycetes > Mycobacteriales > Geodermatophilaceae > Modestobacter. Next base: position 4,840 of record JAOPWG010000014.1, read on the forward strand.
GGCGGTCACCAGGATCTCCTTCTTGCGGCCGGTGATCTTCAGGAAGCCCTGCGCGTCGAGCTCGCCGAGGTCGCCGGTGTGGAACCAGCCGTGCTCGTCGAT
>JAOPWG010000191.1 GCA_025965775.1 Modestobacter sp.
GCCGCAGCCGGGTGACGGTCCGGCACCTGGATGCCGACGCCGTCACCGAGAAGGCCTTCACCGTCTGGGTGCGCGATCCGGCGACCTTCGCCGACGCCCTGGGCCACCCGCTCGCCGACTAGGCCCCCTTCCAGGGGCCCGCCCTGAGCGTGCGAAGGGTGGGGAGGAAGGAGTCCTTCTTCAGGCGGTGGTGCGCAGGGTCCCGTCGGGGCCGGCGAGGTGCACCGGTGCCGACGGTGTCAGGTCGTGGACGGCGGCCAGCCCGGCGTCCTCGACGGCGTCGGCGGCACCGACCACGGCGGCGGCCTCCAGCCCGGTCACCCCGCTGGAGACGGCAGCGGCGACCGCGGCCTGCAGGGCGGACAGCTGCAGCGAGGGCAGCGACACCGTGGCGGCCAGGTACGTACGGCCGTCGGTGTCGCGCACCGCCGCGCCCTCGGAGGCGCCGGTGCGGCCCCGGGCGGAGCGGGCCAGGGTCACCAGCTTGGCGTCCTCGGGGTCCAGGTCCGGCCGGGTGTCAGGAGAGGTCACGAGGGGTCAGCTTTCCACGGTGACGTGCTGCGGCTCGCGGCCGGCCGGTTCGCCGTCGTCCTCGCGTGCCTGCTCGCCCGCGTCCGCCCCGTCGCCCGGCTCGGGCACCCGGCACACCAGCAGCGTGTCGATCCGGTTGCGCCGTCCGCCGGTGCTCTCGGCGACCAGTCTCAGACCGCCGACCTCGGCCACCGACCCCTCGATCGGCACCCGGCCCAGCTCGCGGGCGAGCAGGCCGCCGACGGTCTCCACGTCGTCGTCCTCCGGCAGCTCCACACGGAAGAGGTCGGCGAGGTCCTCCACCGGCAGCCGCGCGGTCACCCGCACCGAGCCGTCCTCCAGCTCCTCGACCGGCGGGCGCTGGACGGTGTCGTGCTCGTCGTCGATCTCGCCGACGATCTCCTCGAGGATGTCCTCGATCGTCACCAGACCGGCGAAGCCGCCGTACTCGTCCACGACGACGGCCATGTGCGTGCGCTCGGCCTGCATCGCGCGCAGCAGCTCGTCGACCGGCTTGGACTCCGGGACGAACGTGGCCGGCCGCATGAGCTCGTCCACCCGCGGACCGCCCCGGGTGTCGGAGATGCCCTGCGCCCGGCGGACGAGGTCCTTCAGATAGATGATGCCGAGCACGTCGTCGACGTTCTCCCCGATGACCGGGATGCGGCTGAACCCGCTGCGCAGGGCCAGCGCCAGCGCCTGCCGCAGGGACTTCTCGCCCTCGATCCACACGACGTCGGGGCGGGGCACCATCACCTCGCGGGCGATGGTGTCGCCCAGCTCGAACACCCCGTGGATCATGTTGCGCTCGCCGGACTCGACGACGCCGCGCTCCTCGGCCATGTCGACCAGCTCGCGCAGCTCGACCTCGCTGGAGAACGGGCCGTCGCGATAGCCGCGGCCGGGGGTGATCGCGTTGCCGACCAGGATCAGCAGGGTCGCGACCGGGCCCAGGACGCGGCCGAGCAGCCGGATCAGCGACGCCCCGGCCAGGGCCACGCTGTAGGCGTGCTGGCGGCCCATGGTGCGCGGCCCGACGCCGATCAGCACGTAGCTGACCACGACCATCACCCCGGCGGCGGTGAGCACACCGAGCGCGACGCTGTCGAAGAACCCGAAGAAGACGTCGGCGACCAGCACCGCCGCGGTCATCTCCCAGACGATCCGCAACAGCAGCAGGAGAGCGACGTGCCGGGCGCGGTCCTCGACGACCTCGGCCAGGGCATCGGCGTGCTTGACGCCCTCCCGGCGCATCTCGTCCACCCGCGCCTTGGACAGCCGCTGCAGGGCGGCGTCCAGCGCGGCGAACACACCGGCCAGCAGGACCAGGAAGACGGCGATCACCAGCAGGACCACCGCGGTGGAGCTCATCGCGTCCCCGGCTCCCCGGCGGCGGTCGGCTCCCCGGTGACCGGGTCCCGCGGGGTGGAGCGCCAGCCGTCCAGCAGCGTGGACTGCAGACCGAACATCTCCTTCTCCTCGTCGGGCTCCATGTGGTCGTAACCGAGCAGGTGCAGCACCCCGTGGGTGGCCAGCAGCAACAGTTCATCGCCCATCGAGTGACCGGCCGCGCGGGCCTGCCGGACGGCGACGGCGGGACAGAGCACCACGTCCCCCAGCAGCGCCGGCCCCGGGTCGGGGTCGTCGGGGCGGGCGGTGTCCAGCTCGTCCATGGGGAAGGCCAGCACGTCGGTCGGGCCCTTCTCGCCCATCCACCGCTCGTGCAGGCTGGCCATGTAGTCGACGTCCACGCAGAGCACGGACAGCTCGGCCAGCGGACTGACATCCAGCTCGCCGAGCACGTACCGGCAGATGCCGGCCAGCGCCTGCTCGTCGACGGTGATCTCGGATTCGTTGGCGACCTCGACGGCCACGCTCAGCTCCCCTGCTGCCGGCGGGGCCGCGCGGCCCGGCTCTGCGGTGTCGCGGTCGGGCCGGACTGCTTGGCCGAGTCCCACCGTTCGTAGGCGTCGACGATGTCGCCGACCAACCGGTGCCGGACGACGTCGGAGCTGGTCAGCTGGGCGAAGTGCACGTCCTCGATGCCGCCGAGGATGTCGCGCACGATGCGCAACCCGCTCTGCGCGCCACCGGGCAGGTCGACCTGGGTGACGTCGCCGGTGACGACCATCTTCGAGCCGAAGCCCAGCCGGGTCAGGAACATCTTCATCTGCTCGGCGGTGGTGTTCTG
>JAOPWG010000056.1 GCA_025965775.1 Modestobacter sp.
GGGACCTGGAGGCGCTGGCCGCCGTCCGGCCTGCGCACCTCGGTGACCGCGCGCCGGTGCTGCTGGCCCGCCGCGAGCTCGGCGCGCTGCCCCCCGCGGCCCGGTCGGAGGCCGGCAAGCGGGTCAACGCCGCGCGCATCGCCGTCACCGAGGCCCACGCCCAGCGGCTGGCCGAGCTCGAGGCCGAGCGGGACGCCCGCGTCCTGGCCGAGGAGCGGGTCGACGTCACGCTGCCCTGGGACCGCATCCCGCGCGGCGCCCGGCATCCGCTCACCACCCTCACCGACCGCATCTCCGACGTCTTCGTCGGGATGGGTTACGAGGTCGCCGAGGGGCCGGAGCTCGAGGCCGAGTGGCTGAACTTCGACGCGCTCAACATCGGCACCGACCACCCGGCCCGCACGATGATGGACACCTTCTTCGTCGCACCCGAGGACTCCGGCCTGGTGCTGCGCACGCACACCAGCCCGGTGCAGGCGCGCACCATGCTCGAGCGCCGACCGCCGATCTACGTCATCGCGCCCGGGCGGGTCTACCGGACCGACGAGCTGGACGCGACGCACACCCCGGTCTTCCACCAGGTCGAGGGCCTGGCCGTCGACCGCGGGCTGACCATGGCGCACCTGCGCGGCACGCTGGACCACCTGGCCCGCCAGCTGTTCGGGGCCGACGCGGTGACCCGCTGGCGACCCTCGTACTTCCCGTTCACCGAGCCGTCGGCGGAGTTCGACGTCTGGTTCCCCGAGCACCGGGACGGGCCGCGCTGGGTGGAGTGGGGCGGCTGCGGGATGGTCAACCCGCGCGTGCTCGTCGCCTGCGGCATCGACCCGGCCGAGTACACCGGCTTCGCCTTCGGGGTCGGCATCGAGCGGGCGCTGCAGTTCCGCCACGCGGTGGGCGACATGCGCGACATCGTCGAGGGCGACGTCCGGTTCACCCGGGCCTTCGGGGTCGAGCAGTGACCGGACGGCGCATCGAGCAGCACAGGACGGAGCAGCAGTGAAGGTCCCCATCGGCTGGCTGGCCGAGTACGTCGACCTCCCCGCGGGGAGCACGGTCGAGGACCTCGACACCGCCTTCGTCCGGCTCGGCCTCGAGGTCGAGGAGGTGCACCGCGCGCCGGGGACCACCGGTCCGCTGGTGATCGGCCGGGTGCTGGAGATCGAGGAGCTCACGGGCTTCAAGAAGTCGATCCGTTACTGCCAGGTCGACGTGGGCGAGGCAGCCCCGAGGGGCATCGTCTGCGGCGCCCGGAACTTCGTCGTCGACGACCTGGTGGTGGTGGCGCTGCCCGGCGCCGTGCTTCCCGGGGACTTCACGATCGCCGCCCGGAGCACCTACGACCACGTCTCCGACGGGATGATCTGCTCCTCCCGCGAGCTCGGGGTCGGCGAGGACCACAGCGGCATCCTGGTCGTCGGACACGGCGACGCCGATGCCGCGCTGCTGAAGCCGGGCACCCCCGCCGCTGCCGTGGTGGGGCTGGACGACGTCGTGATCGAGCTGAACGTGACCCCGGACCGCGGTTACTGCCTGGCGATGCGCGGCATCGCCCGGGAGATGGCAACCGGGCTGGCGGTCGAGTGGCGCGACCCCGGCGCGCTGACCCCGCCGGCCTGGTCCGGGGACGCCGCCTGGCCGGTGTCGGTGGCCGACCCCGGCCGCTGCGACCGGTTCTCGATGGTGGCGATGGTGGGCCTGGACCCGACCGCGCCCAGCCCCTGGTGGATGCGCCGCCGGCTGGCGCAGTCCGGCATCCGGTCGATCTCGCTGGCCGTGGACGTCACCAACATCGTGATGCTCGAACTCGGCCAGCCGATGCACGCCTTCGACCGGGATGCGCTCACCGGCCCGATCACCGTGCGCCGGGCGACGGCGGGGGAGCGGCTCACCACGCTGGACGGTGTCGACCGCGCCCTGGAGCCCGACGACCTGCTGATCACCGACGACTCCGGGCCGATCGGACTGGCCGGGGTCATGGGCGGTGCCTCCACCGAGATCGGTGACGGCACGACCGCGGTCCTGCTCGAGGCGGCGCACTGGGAGCCGACCGGGATCGCCCGCAGCGTCCGGCGGCACAAGCTGCCCAGCGAGGCGGCGAAGCGCTTCGAGCGCGGCACCGATCCCGAGATCACCCTGGTGGCGCTGGCCCGGGCGGCGTCGCTGCTGGCCGAGTACGGCGGGGCCACCGTCGTCGGCGGCCCGGTCGACCTCGACGTCCGCGGGCCGCGACCGACCATCGCGCTCGACGTCCGGGTTCCCGGCCAGGTCGCCGGCGTGCCCTACCCGGCGTCGCAGGTGATCGAGGCGCTGGGCGCGATCGGCGCGGGCGTGGACGCCGGCGGGGACCTGCTGCAGGTGACGCCGCCGTCGTGGCGCCCGGACCTCACCGACCCGGCCGACCTGGTCGAGGAGGTCGTCCGGCTGGCCGGCTACGACGACGTCCCCTCGGTGCTGCCGAGCGTGCCGCCCGGCCGCGGCCTGACCGGCCGGCAGCGCCGCCGGCGCAGCATCGGCCGGTCGCTGGCCGAGGCCGGCTACGTCGAGGCGCCGTCCTACCCCTTCGTCGGGCCGGCCGCGCTGGACGCGCTGGGCCTGCCCGAGGACGACGTCCGTCGCCAGGTCGTGGTGATCCGCAACCCGCTGTCGGAGGAGGAGCCGGGGCTGCGGACGACGTTGCTGCCCGGCCTGCTCGCCATCCTGGCCCGCAACCTCTCCCGCGGGCAGCGCGACGTCGCCGTCTTCGAGCACGGCTCGGTCTTCCCCGGTGACCGGCGCACGTCGGCGCCGCTGCCGGGTGTCGACCGCCGTCCGGACGACGAGACCCTGGCCGCGCTGCTCGGAGCGGTGCCGGCGCAGCCCTGGCACGTGGCCGTGGCGCTGACCGGCAACCGCGAGCCGCGCGGCTGGTGGGGTCCCGGCCGGCCGGCCGGCTGGGCCGACGCCGTGCAGGCCGCCCGGACCGTGGCCGCCGCGGCCGGGGTCGAGCTGACCGTGCGGGCCGGGCAGCAGGCGCCCTGGCACCCCGGCCGGTGCGCGGAGCTGCTGGTCGGCGAGGAGGTCGTGGGCTACGCCGGTGAGCTGCACCCGCGGGTCTGCGCTGCGCTGGAGATCCCCGCGCGCACCTGCGCGATGGAGCTGGACGTCGACGCGCTGCCGCCCGCGCCGGTGCCGGTCGGCCCGCACGTGTCGACCTTCCCGCCGGTGCACATGGACGCCGCCCTGGTCGTGCCGGTGGAGCAGCCGGAGGCCGCCGTCCGGGCTGCCCTCGCCGCGGGGGCCGGGGAGCTGCTGGAGGAGCTGCGGCTCTTCGACGTCTACACCGGGACGCCGGTGCCCGAGGGGCAGAAGTCCCTGGCGTACGCGTTCACCTTCCGGGCGCCGGACCGCACGCTGAACCGCGAGGAGGCCGCCGTGGCCTTCACCGCCGCCGTCGACTCGGCGGCCCGAGCGACAGGAGCCTCCCTCCGTGGCTGACCAGGACCTCACCGGACAGGTCGCGCTGGTGACCGGCGCCTCGACCGGCATCGGCCGGCACCTCGCCACGGGGCTGGCGGCCCGCGGCGCGGCGGTGGCCGGGATGGCGCGCGGCGCGGAACGACTGGCGGCGGCGATGGCCGAGGTCGCCGAGGTCACCGGGGCGCGCACCCTCGCGGTGCCGGCCGACGTCACCGACCGCGCGGCGGTCGGGGCGGCGGTGGCTCGCGCAGTCGAGGAGTTCGGCCGGATCGACCTGCTGGTGAACAACGCCGGCCTGATCGACCCGGTGGAGGTGCCCATCTGGGAGGCCGACCCCGACGAGTGGTGGCGGGTGGTGGACAGCCACGTGCACGGTGCCCACGTGCTGGTGTCCGCCGTCGTGCCGGACATGGTGCGACGGGGGAGCGGCCGGGTGGTCAACCTGGGCAGCGGGATGGGCGTCCGGGCGCACGTGGACTACTCGGCGTACTCGGTGGGGAAGACCGGCCTGATGCGGATCACCGAGGCGCTTGCCGCAGCCGGGGCCGAGCACGGTGTCCGGGCCTTCGACATCGCCCCCGGCGTGATCGAGACCGACATGACCCACTCGATGGCCATGTGGGACGGGTTCACCGACTGGACGCCGCCGGAGCGGGTCGTGGCGATGGTCGGGGCCGTGGCCGCCGGGGAGTTGGACGCGTGGACGGGGCGGTTGCTGTCGGCGATGGCGGACGACCTGGACACGATGCGCGCCACCACTCCCGAGGGCGTGGGCCGCCAGCTGCGGCTGCGTCCGTACACCGAGGGCGACGCGTTCGCGAACCGCTGACCTGCCGAGGGGAGCGCGCGGCCCGGCGCACCCCGGCGATGCGCTCCCGGCCTAGGCTCGGTGCATGCTGCGACAGGGACCCATCCCGCAGGCCCTCCAGGGTCTGCTCGAGTACCTGGCCGGGATCCTCTTCGTCGCCGCGCCGTTCCTGTTCGGGTTCACCGACGCCGGGGCGCCGACGGCAGCGTCGATCGTGTTCGGCATCCTCTTCCTGGTGCTGGCGGCGACCAGCCAGGGCCCGACCGGGCTGGTCAAGCAGCTGAGCCCGCCGGTGCACGCGCTGCTGGACGCGGTGCTGGCCATCCTGCTCATCGCCGCACCGTTCGTACTCGGCTTCTCCGGCGTCGTCACGCCCCGCAACCTCTTCCTGGTCACCGGGGTGGTGTGGCTGCTGGTCACGATCGGCAGCCGCTACGGCCGCAAGGAGCGGCCGGCGGCGGCCCCGGCCGAGCCGCCGATGACCGCCGTCCCGGCCGACCGGGTCGACCCGCACCGCCCGGCGGCCGTCCCCCCGGTCACCGACGGTCCCTCCCTCGGCTCCGGCCCGGTCCCGGGTGGGCGGCAGCTGCCCGGGGTCCGACCCGCCACCGGCTCCGTGGGCCCGGAGTACGGCCCCATCGACGGTAGTGGTAACCGGCCGTCCTGACCCGGCGTTGCAATCTCATACGGCATGCTGCATGATGATGCATCGTGACGGATGGACGGACGTGGACGGTCGGGGTCACCGGCGCCACCGGGTACGCGGGCGGTGAGGTGTGCCGGCTGCTGGCCGGGCACCCGCGGCTGCAGCTGACCGGGGTGCACGCCAACGCGAGTGCCGGCCGACGCCTGGGTGAGTCCCAGCCGCACCTGCTGCCCTACGCAGACCTGGAGGTGCAGCCGAGCGACGCGGCCTCGCTGGCCGGCTACGACGTCGTCGTCCTCGCCCTCCCGCACGGGCAGTCCGCGGCCATCGCCGCGCAGCTGCCCGAGGACACCCTGGTCATCGACTGCGGCGCCGACCACCGGCTCGTCGACCCGGCCGCGTGGGCACGCTGGTACGGGGGCGAGCACGCCGGGCACTGGCCCTACGGGCTGCCGGAGCTGCCCGGGCTGCGCGAGCAGCTCAAGGGGGCCCGGCGGATCGCCGTCCCCGGCTGCTACCCGACCTCGGTCACCCTGGCCATGGCGCCGGCACTGGCCGCCGGGCTCGTCACCCCCGACGTCGTGGTGGTGGCCGCCAGCGGCACCTCCGGCGCGGGGAAGTCGGCGAAGACCCACCTGCTCGGTTCGGAGGTCATGGGTGCGGTGAGCGCCTACGGCGTGGGCGGCGTGCACCGGCACACCCCGGAGATGGTGCAGAACCTCTCGCTCGCCGCAGGGAGCCCGGTCACGGTGAGCTTCACCCCGACCCTGGTGCCGATGAGCCGGGGCATCCTGGCCACCTGCTCGGCTCCGCTGAAGCCGGGCGTGGACGCCGAGGCGGTCCGGAGCGCCTACGTGGCGGCCTACGCCGACGAGCCGTTCGTGCACCTGCTGCCCGAGGGGCAGTGGCCCACCACGGCCTCCGTGCTCGGGGCCAACACCGTGGCCCTGCAGGTCGCCGTCGACCCCGACGCCGGCCGGCTGGTCGTCGTGGCTGCGGTCGACAACCTCACCAAGGGCACCGGCGGCGCCGCCCTGCAGTGCGCCAACCTCGCCCTCGGCATCCCCGAGACCACCGGTCTCCCGCTCGTAGGAGTCGCACCGTGAGCGAGCGTGCGAGCTCATCCAGGAGCACAGCGCATGCGGTCACGAGGCCGACGGGCGCCAGCGAGGAGGAATCGTGACCACCACGCATCCCCAGGGCTTCCGGGCGGCGGGCGTCGCCGCCGGCCTCAAGTCCTCCGGCGCCCAGGACGTCGCGCTGGTCGTCAACGACGGCCCGGACGACGCGGCGGCCGCCGTCTTCACCACCAACCGCTTCCCGGCCGCCCCGGTGCAGTGGAGTCGCCAGGTGCTGCAGGGCGGCCGGGTGAAGGCCGTCGTCCTCAACTCCGGCGGCGCCAACGCCTGCACCGGTCCCGAGGGCTTCGGCGACACCCACGCCACCGCCGAGCACGTCGCGGCCGAGCTCGGGCTCGGCGCGATCGACGTCGCGGTCGCCTCCACCGGGCTGATCGGCACGCGGCTGCCGATGGACCGGCTCACCGCCGGCGTCACCGCGGCCGCGAAGGAGCTGTCCACCGACGGCGGGGCCGCTGCCGCCCGGGCGATCATGACGACCGACTCGGTGCCCAAGACCACCGTCGCGCAGCGCGGGGGCTGGAGCATCGGCGGGATGGCCAAGGGCGCGGGCATGCTCGCCCCGTCGCTGGCCACGATGCTCGTCGTCCTCACCACCGACGCCGTCGTCCCGGCCGGGGTGCTGGCCCCGGCGCTGAAGACGGCGACCTCGCTGTCGTTCGAGCGGGTCGACTCCGACGGCTGCCTGTCGACCAACGACACCGTGCTGGTGATGGCCAGCGGCGCCAGCGGCGTGACGCCGACGGCCGAGGAGTTCACCGAGGCGCTCGGCGCCGCCACCCTGGATCTGGCGATGCAGCTGCTGGCCGACGCCGAGGGCTCCACCAAGGACATCGCGATCACGGTCCGCAACGCCGCGAGCGTCGCCGACGCGCTGACCGCCGGACGGGCCTGCGCCCGCAACAACCTGCTCAAGACCGCCCTGTTCGGCAACGACCCCAACTGGGGCCGGGTGCTCGCCGCGATCGGCACGACCGATGCCGCGTTCGAGGCCGACCAGGTCGACGTGGCGATCAACGGCGTGACCGTCTGCCGCGGCGGGGGGATCGGTGACCCGCGGGAGGGTGTCGACCTGACCGGCCGGGCGATCACCATCGACGTCGACCTGCGGGCCGGTACGGAGCAGGCAACGATCTGGACCAACGACCTGTCCATCGCCTACGTGCACGAGAACTCGGCGTACTCGACATGAGCAATGACATCGCACAGGACCCCACCCCGCCGGACGTGGCCATCGACCAGGTGCCGCCGGCCGTCCCGGTGAAGAAGAAGATCGGCACGAGCCGGAAGATGCGCACCCACGACCCGGAGGGCGACCGGGCCAAGGTGGCCGTGCTCACCGGCGCGCTGCCGTGGCTCAAGGAGTTCCACGGCAACGTCGTGGTGGTGAAGTACGGCGGCCACGCGATGGTCGACGAGGAGTGCCGGCGGGCCTTCGCCGAGGACATGGTCTTCATGCGGACCTGCGGCATCCTCCCCGTCGTCGTGCACGGCGGTGGCCCGCAGGTCAGCGCGATGCTGGAGCGGCTGGGCATCCACAGCGAGTTCCGCGGCGGGCTGCGGGTCACCACCGAGGAGTCCATCGACGTCGTCCGGATGGTGCTCACCGGGCAGGTCGGACCGGAGGTGGTCGGGCTGATCAACCACCACGGTCCGCTGGCCGTGGGCCTGTCCGGCGAGGACGGCGGCCTGTTCACCGCGGCCCGCACGCACGCGATGGTCGGCGGTGAGCCGGTCGATGTCGGGCTGGTCGGCGACGTCGTCGCGGTCGACCCCACCCCGGTGACCGCGCTGATCGATGCCGGCCACATCCCGGTGGTGGCCACGGTCGCCCCGGACGGCGCCGGCCAGGTGCACAACGTCAACGCCGACACCGCCGCGGCGGCGCTCGCGGTCGCCCTGGGCGCGGTGAAGCTCGTCGTGCTCACCGACGTCGAGGGGCTCTACGCCGACTGGCCCCACCGCGACTCGCTGGTCCAGCAGATCGACGCCGCCGAGCTGGCCGAGATCCTCCCGACCCTGGACGCCGGGATGATCCCGAAGATGGCCGCGTGCCTGCGCGCCGTGGAGGGCGGGGTGAAGCGGGCGACCGTCATCGACGGCCGGCTGCCGCACGCCCTGCTGCTGGAGACGTTCACCACCGAAGGGACCGGGACGATGGTCGTCCCGACCCGGCCGACCGACGAGGAGGGGTCAGCGTGACCACACACACCGAGGAGCTGACCGCCCGCTGGTCGGCGGTCATGATGGGCAACTACAAGACCCCGCCGGTGGCGCTGGCCCGCGGCGCCGGGGCGACGGTCTGGGACGTCGACGGCCGGGAGTACACCGACCTGCTGGGTGGCATCGCCACCACGATCCTGGGCCACGCCCACCCCAGGGTGGTCGAGGCGATCACCACGCAGGCGCAGACCCTGGGCCACGTGTCCAACCTGGCCATGCACGAGCCGGGGGTGCGGCTGGCCGAGCGGCTGCTGGAGCTGGCCGGCCGGCCCGGCCGGGTCTTCTTCTGCAACTCCGGCGCCGAGGCCAACGAGGCGGCGTTCAAGATCAGCCGGCTGACCGGACGGCCCGAGGTCGTCACCGCCGTCGGCTCCTTCCACGGCCGGACGATGGGTGCGCTCGCGCTCACCGGCCAGCCCGGCAAGGCCCAGGCCTTCGCCCCGCTGCCCGGCGGGGTGCAGTTCGTGCCCTACGGCGACGCCGACGCCCTACGGCAGGCGGTGGGGGAGCGGACGGCGATGGTGCTGCTGGAGCCGATGCTCGGCGAGGGGGGTGTGCTGCCCGCCCCGGCCGGCTACCTGGCCGCTGCCGAGACGGCCGCGCACGCCGCGGGGTCGCTGTTCGCCGTGGACGAGGTGCAGACCGGGACCGGCCGCACCGGGCACTGGTTCGCCCACCAGGCCGACGGGCTGCAGCCGGACGTGATCACCCTGGCCAAGGCGCTGGGCGGGGGTCTGCCGCTGGGCGCCACGCTGGCCTTCGGCGACGCCGCCGAGCTGATGACCGCCGGAGCGCACGGCTCCACCTTCGGCGGCAACCCGATCGTCGCCGCTGCCGCGCTCGCGGTGCTGGACACCATCCGCGACGAGGGGCTGCTGGAGCGCGCCAAGGAGCTCGAGCACCGGTTCACCGCCGGCATCGAGGGGCTCGGGCACGCCGCGGTCTCCGGTGTCCGCGGCCGGGGCGCGCTGCTGGGCGTCGTCCTCACCGCGCCGGTGGCCGCCGCGGTCGAGGCGCAGCTGCGTGCGGCCGGCTTCCTCACCAACGCCGTCGCGCCGGACGTCGTCCGGCTCGCCCCGTCGCTGGTGCTCACCGACGCTCAGGTCGACGCCTTCGTGGCGGCCCTGCCGGCTGCGCTGGACGCGGCCTTCGAGGGGGCGGACTCATGATCCGGCACTTCACCAAGGACGACGACCTCACCCCGGCCGAGCAGGCCGAGGTCCTCGCGCTGGCCGCCTCGCTCAAGGCCGGCCGGCACACCGCGCAGGCGCCGACCCCGCTGCGGGCCCCCAATGGCACCCCGCGCACGGTGGCGGTGCTGTTCGACAAGCCTTCCACCCGCACCCGGGTGTCCTTCTCCGTCGGCGTCGCCGAGCTGGGCGGCATCCCGTTGGTCATCGACGCCGGCGCCAGCCAGCTCGGCCGCGGCGAGCCGGTGGAGGACACCACCCGGGTGCTGGACCGGCAGGTCGCCGCGATCGTGTGGCGCACCTTCGCCCAGGACCGTCTCGAGGCGATGGCCGCGGTGAGCCGGGTGCCGGTGGTCAACGCGCTCACCGACGACTACCACCCCTGCCAGATCCTGGCCGACCTGCAGACCGTCGCCGAGCGGCGCGGGCGGCTCGCCGGGCTGACGTTCAGCTACCTCGGGGACGGCGCCAACAACATGGCGCACTCCTACCTGCTGGGCGGTGCGCTGGCCGGCATGCACGTGCGGATCGGCTCCCCGGAGGCGTTCCCGCCCGACCCGGCAGTGCTCAAGCGCGCCGGCGAGATCGCCTCGGACACCGGCGGCTCGGTGCAGTGGACCGTCGACCCCGCGGCGGCCGCCGACGGCGCCGACGTGCTGGTCACCGACACCTGGGTGTCAATGGGCCAGGAGGGCGAGTACGAGGCGCGGATCGCCCCGTTCCTGCCCTTCGCCGTCGACGAGCGGGCGCTCGCCCGGGCCGCCGACGACGCGGTCGTCCTGCACTGCCTGCCGGCCTACCGCGGCAAGGAGATCGCCGCCGCGGTCATCGACGGGCCGCAGAGCGCGGTGTGGGACGAGGCGGAGAACCGGCTGCACGCGCAGAAGGCGCTCCTCCTGTGGCTGCTGGACAGGTCGTCGTGAGAGGCCGACGACCATGACCACGGCACTGACCCGACCGGCCCGGCACGCGCGCATCGCCGAGCTGATCACCGCCGTCCCGATCACCTCGCAGACCCAGCTGGCCCGGCTGCTCGCCGAGTCCGGTGTCGAGGTCACCCAGGCGACGCTGTCGCGGGACCTGGAGGAGCTCGGCGCGGTCAAGTTGCGCGGCTCGGACGGGGCGCCGGCCAGCTACGTCCTGCCGCCGGAGAACGCACCGCTGCGGCCGGCGCAGTCCGCACCGGCCCGGCTCACCCGGATGCTGGCCGACCTGCTCACCGCCGCCGAGGGCAGCGCCAACCTGGCCGTGCTGCGCACGCCGCCGGGGGCTGCGCAGTTCCTCGCCTCCGCCCTGGACAAGGTCGGCCTGCCCGACGTCCTGGGCACCATCGCCGGGGACGACACCCTGCTGGTCGTCTCCCGCGACCCGGCCGGGGGCCAAGCCCTCGCCGACCGATTGCTGGCGCTGGCCGCCGGCACACCGACCGAGAACGACCTGAACCCGAAGGGGAATGCACTGTGACCGATCGTGTCGTCCTGGCCTACTCCGGTGGCCTGGACACCTCCGTGGCCATCGGCTGGATCGCCGAGGAGACCGGCGCCGAGGTGATCGCCGTCGCCGGCGACGTGGGTCAGGGCGGCGA
>JAOPWG010000072.1 GCA_025965775.1 Modestobacter sp.
GCGCGGGTGAAACCGTCGCGGCCCGCTCCGACGTACCGCCAGACCTCGGGGTCGTCCCACGCCGTGACGAGACCGTCCTTGTGCGCGTCGGTCGCGAGCGACCACGGCAGGAGCGTCAACCGGGCGGTCGTCAGTGGCACAGGCATCCGGGCAGTCAAGCACCGGTCCCCGACCGGTGGGGAGCACCAACGCTAAGTCGCCGAGAGCGCTCCCAGGCGAGGCGAAAGTTGGCGTGGGCCTCTATGTCCAGCCCGGCGGTGGATCTACCGTGGCAGCTGCTGGGTCTTTGGCGGCGACGTAGAAGAGCGGCATTCCCGGAGTCGGCGGCTCAGCTGGGACAGCCGCTGCGCAGAGCGCTGACAAGCAGGCGCGCTGACGACCGTTCGCTTCGCCCGGCTGCTCTGGCTGGCGACCGTCGTCTGGGGTCGCCGCTCACCCGACGCTGCCCGGCGTCACCCTGGCCGCCGCGGTGACCGCGTTCTACGCCTGGGCCACCCGCACCAGCTCCTGAGCCCCACCGTCCCCTCCGGGTGGCGGTGGGGCTCTTCTGCGTTCTTGGGCTGGCGTCGTCTCGGCGTCGGGCGTACGACGACGACGAGAACCCGCCCGATCGCGGCGGCGCCCGAGGTCAGAGTCCTGCCTGGCTCACCCCGTACTCGGCCTGCTGCGGAGTGAAGCCTTCGTACTCCAACTGGTCGATGAGGCCAGACCGGGAGAAGCCCGTCATGTCGAGGTACTGCTGAGCGGATTCCGCCGCCTCGTTGTTGTAGTCGGCGCCGAGGGAGTCGACAGCCGCCGTGGCGTCCTCCGTGGAATAGCCCTCGTACTCCAGCTGGTCGATCAGGCCCGACCGCGAGAACCCCGACATGGCGAGGTACTGCCCTGCGCTGCGAGCGGCGTTCTTCACCCCTGCACTCACGGGCGGGGCAGCAGGGGCCGGCAGGGGCGCCGGGGTGCTGGCTTTCGCCGGTGCCGGTGCCGGTGCCCTGGTGGCTGTGCTCGGCGCCGCTACCGGCGCCGGAGCGGGTGCGGTCGCTGTCACTGTCACCGGGGCGGGCGCGGAGGCCGTCATCGTTGTCGTGGGACCAGGGACCTCTACCGTCTCCGCCGCCGCGGTCTCGGTGCCGGTTCCATCGTTGCCGCCAGCGCTGCCGATACCGATGCCGACGAGGAACACGGCCAGACCGCCCACGACCAGCTTCCACCGGCCCCGCTTCGGCTTCTGCTGGCTCGGCTGCGGGTCGGGCTGCTGGGGCTGCTCGAAGGCTGCAGTGCTCATGTGGGTCCTCCGTGAACTGGCTATGAGCACCGGACGGTATCGGTCGGCATCTTTCTGCACAGACCTGTACGGGCCCGAATGGGGCGCTTCCGCTCACCGACGGGCCATAAAAGATGACTGGGTGGTGCGTCAGGTAGCGACGCACCACCGTGCGCCGCAGGCTTGTCACCAGTCCAGGTCAAGCAGCTCGCCCCGGTCAGGTTCTGCTGGTCGAACAGCTGGCCCTGCCGAGCCGCTTAGTGGCAGCGTCCGTCAGCGCTGGCGAGACTGACCCGCCAGGCCACGGGGTTAGCTAGCCGGGTCAGCCGTGCACAACCTACCTTCGCTCAGCCCGCTCTCGCCGCTGTGCCCTGCCCGGGGTGCCAGCGGAGCCGCTTGGTAACCGCAGCGTTCCCAAACCATGGCTTGCTTCCCGTAGCTGCACTCTCGCGGTCGTGGGTGGCGGGGAAAGGGTGGGCCGTAGGCCCATCCCATAGGGACGCGTAGCGCCCTTCCGGCGGCGCCCGCGGCCGTGATCATGGGCGGCGGGGAGCGGGCCCTCGTGTCAGCGACGGGCGTTCCTCCGGAGTGCCACCGCTGGTGTCACCCCAGCCGATCCTCACGAGGTCAGACGCCCCGCGCTCATGGCTCGAAGTCGGTCGATCGACCCCGGAGGTCGCTGACGTGCGGGGTGACGTCGCGTTGAACGTTCCTCGGGCACCGTGGCGCATCGACGGACGCGGCCGGCCACCGCCGATTCGCTCCGGGCGACCGGCGAGCCCGGGGCTGGCAGGAGGTGGACGGCGGTGATGTCGTTGCACAAGCTGTCGGCCGGGTCGGGGTACACCTACCTGACCCGGCAGGTGGCCGCCGGAGATGTCACCGCCCGCGGCGGGGGATCGCTGGGCGCCTACTACGAGCAGCGCGGCGAATCTCCCGGCGTGTGGCTGGGCGCCGGGTTGGCGTCGCTGGCCGGCGGCCCGCGCGCCGGTGATCCGGTGTCCGAGGGGCAGATGCTGGCGCTGTTCGGCCGCGGCCACCACCCGCTCGCCAGCGCACCCACCGGCTTGGCCCCTGACGAGGACCCCGCCGGCGGTCCAGCGTCGGTGCGGCTCGGGGCGCCGTTCGTCACGGCCGGCCCGCGGGTGTCGGTAGCCGGCTACGACCTCACCTTCTCCCCGGTGAAGAGCATCTCGGCGCTGTGGGCGCTGGCCGACCACAACGTCGCCCTCCGCGGGCACGGTGACCGTGCGACGTCAGATCGTCGAGACCGACACCGGCCCCGAAGAGGGGCCGCCGAAGACCGGGAGTCACCGGACCGTCCACCTGCCTCCCCAGGGCGTCGATGCGCTGGACGAGCACCTGAGACGGCGCGGTCCGGCGCTGCCGAGCGCCCGGCTGTTCGTCCGGCAGGACGGCACCGCGCTACGCGCCCACCACGTCCACGCGGCCTGGGGCGCGGCTCGCAAGAAAGCGGACCTGCCCGGAGCCCACCTGCACGATCTCCGCCATGCAGGCCTGACGCTGGCCGCCCGGAGCGGAGCGACCCTGGCCGAGGTGATGCGCCGCGCCGGCCACTCCTCGTCACGCGCGGCGATGATCTACCAGCACGCGGCGGAGCGCCGTGACGCCGAGGTCGCTGCACGGCTGGGCCGCCTCGCAGCGGGCACGAGGGTGAACCGTACGGGCACGCAGCGGGCGCTGAACCCCTGCACGGAGCCCAGCGCCCGGTCGAGGCGACGTGAAACTGCTGCTCAGCGCGGAGGGCGTGGGATTCGAACCCACGATGGGTGTTACCCCATAGCGGTTTTCAAGACCGCCGCCATCGGCCACTAGGCGAGCCCTCCTAGCCGCATCAATGCGCTTTGACCTGCACTGATACCGCTTCAGCGTGCGACTGGCGCTGTCCCTTGCTGCCCCTGAGAGACCGCTTCGTGCCGCTGCTTGCTTGCACGGGATGTCGCACGCCGTCGTCATGCTACGGAGGCCGTCGAGCGCCTGGGCGACCCGGCACTCTCTGTGGCTGTCAACGACCTGGCGGGGCAGCGCAGCTGCCGGTTCCGCGCCCTGCCCCCCGCGACGCCACACGCGCCGCCGACCAGGGCCGCGCCCGTCCGGCTCGGGCCAGCAGTCGTGCGCCATCGCTGACGGCCGGGGTCTCTGCCCGGACCTCCAGGGGTCAGCGCAGCGAGTGAGAGGAGCGGACCGCCGACGCCGTAGCCGCCGCCCGCGGACGGGGCGCCAGACCGGTCCAGGCCGCTCGCCAGCGGTCGAACGCTTCTGCCGTCAGGGGCGGGGACAGGTGGTAGCCCTGTGCAACGTCGCAGGAGTAGCC
>JAOPWG010000116.1 GCA_025965775.1 Modestobacter sp.
ATCAGCAACCTGCTCGGGCACATCCGCAGCCTGGCCAAGGGCCAGCCGAACGTGATGCTCGGCTACTCGGCCGAGGCGTCCATGCAGGGCCTGGACCTGCGCATCACCTCGACGGTGTGGCCCGACCTCGACAAGCGGCAGCTCACCAGCCTGCCCGCCGGAATCAAGGCGACCATGGACGACGTCCTCGCCCACATCCAGTCCGGCGGCTGAGCCGCGCCCGCACACCCGCGAGTTCCCGCAAAAGGCCCCGTGGAACTCCAAGGGGCCTGTGCGGCAGGCGGTGGGACCGATCGTTAGTCGGTCGTGAGCAGCCCGGCGAGGTAGCCGCCGTAGCCGCTTTTGGCGAGGGGTGCGGCGAGTCGGCTGAGTTGGGTGTCGTCGATCCAGCCGGCGCGCCAGGCGATCTCTTCGATGCAGCCGATCTTGTGGCCTTGGCGGTCTTCGATGACGCGGACGTATTCGGAGGCCTGCATCATGGATTCGAAGGTGCCGGTGTCCAGCCAGGCGGTGCCGCGGTCCAGGACGGTGACGGTGAGCCGGCCCTGGGCCAGGTAGTGCTCGTTGACGGCGGTGATCTCCAGCTCGCCGCGGGCGCTGGGGGTGATCGAGTGGGCGACCTCCACCACGTCGGGGCCGAAGAAGTACAGGCCGGGGACGGCATAGGAGCTCTTCGGGGAGGCGGGCTTCTCCTCGATGGAGGTGACCCGGCCGGCCGCGTCGAAGGCCACCACGCCATAGTCGCTGGGGTTGGCGACGTGGTAGGCGAACACGTGCCCGCCGTCGGGTTCGGGCAGCCGGGACAGTGCCGTGCCCAGGCCGGCGCCGTAGAAGATGTTGTCGCCCAGCACCAGCGCCGCCGAGTGGCCGGCCAGGAACTGCTCGCCGATGAGGAAGGCCTGCGCCAGGCCCTCGGGGGCGGGCTGGACGGCGTAGGAGATCTGCATCCCCAGCTGGGAGCCGTCACCGAGCAGGGCCTGGAAGGCGGCGCGGTCACCGGGGGTGGTGATGACCAGGACCTCCCGGATGCCGGCCATCATCAGGGTGGACAACGGGTAGTAGATCATCGGCTTGTCGTAGACCGGCATGAGCTGCTTGCTCACGCCCAGGGTGATCGGCCACAGCCGACTGCCGGTTCCACCGGCCAGGATGATCCCGCGCACGGTCGCCGACCGTACGGGGCCCGAACGCACGGGGGTCGACCGGTGCCGCCTGGTGTGATCAGGCTCCCACTCCCCATGGATCGGGACGTCGATTGGCTAGCGTCTGTGCCATGCGGATCCTGGTCACCGGTGGAGCGGGGTTCATCGGCTCGCACTACGTCCGGACGATGCTCACCGGCGGCTACCCGGGTTTCGAGGACGCCGAGGTGACCGTCTTCGACGCGCTCACCTACGCCGGCAACCTAGCCAACCTCGCCCCGGTGGCCGACTCGCCGCGCTACCGGTTCGTGCGGGGCGACATCTGCTCTGCTGCCGATCTGGACGCTGCGCTGCCCGGCCACGACATCGTGGTCAACTTCGCCGCCGAGTCGCACGTGGACCGCTCGATCACCGGGGCGGCCGGTTTCGTGCTGACCAACGTGCTGGGTGCCCAGCAGGTGTTCGACGCCGCCGTCCGGCACGGGGTGTCCCGGGTGGTGCACGTGTCCACCGACGAGGTCTACGGCTCCATCGACGAGGGCTCCTGGACCGAGGACCACCTGCTGGAACCCAACAGCCCCTACTCGGCAGCGAAGGCCGGCAGTGACCTGATCGCCCGCGCCTACGCCCGGACCTACGGCCTGGACATCTCCGTCACCCGGTGCTCCAACAACTACGGGCCCTACCACTACCCGGAGAAGGTCATCCCACTGTTCGTCACCAACCTCCTCGACGGGCACAAGGTGCCCCTCTACGGGGAGGGCGCGAACGTGCGGGACTGGCTGTTCGTCGACGACCACTGTCGCGGCATCCAGCTGGTGCTGGAGAAGGGCCGGCCCGGGGAGTTCTACAACATCGGCGGCGGCCGGGAACTGTCGAACAAGGAGCTGACCGGCCTGCTGCTGGAGGCCACCGGCCGCGACTGGTCCTACGTCGACACCATCATCGACCCCCGCGGCGGCGGGCACGACCTGCGCTACTCCGTCGACCACTCCAAGACCGCCGCGCTCGGGTACGCCCCCCGGATGCCCTTCGAGGACGGCCTCGCGCTGACCGTGCAGTGGTACCGGGACAACCGGGCCTGGTGGGAGCCGCTCAAGACCGCGGCGCCCCCCGCCGGCGCGTGAGCACCGCCTGGCTGGTGACCGGCGCCTCCGGGCAGCTGGGCACCGACCTGCGGGCCGTCCTGGCCGGGCGGCCCGGCGACACCGTGACGGCGCTGGGCCGGGCACAGCTGGACCTCACCGACGAGCACGGCGTCCGCAGCACGGTCCGCCAGTGGCTCACCGCGGCCGAGGACCGCCGGGACCGACCGGTGCTGGTCAACGCCGCCGCCTACACCGCCGTCGACGCAGCCGAGGCCGACGAGGACACCGCGCAGCTGGTCAACGGCGCCGCCCCCGGCTGGCTGGCCGAGGAGGTGGCCGGCCGCGGGCGGTTGGTGCACGTGTCCACCGACTACGTCTTCGACGGCACCGCCGCCCGGCCGTACGACGTGGACGACGGACCGGCTCCGCGCACCGCCTACGGGCGCACCAAGCTCGCCGGGGAACGCGCCGTCGCCGCCGTGGACGACGACGCGGTCGTGGTCCGCACCGCCTGGGTCTACGCCGCGCACGGCGCCAACTTCGTGCGCACGATGCTCCGGCTGGAAGCCGAGCGGGACACCGTCTCCGTCGTCGACGACCAGACCGGCAGCCCCACCTGGTCCGCCGACCTGGCCGCCGGCCTCGTCCAGGCCGCGCTCACCCCCACCCGCGGCCTGCTGCACGCCACCAACGGCGGGACGACGACCTGGCACGGCCTCGCCCGGGCGGTCTTCGCCCTCGCCGGCGCCGACCCCGCCCGGGTGCTCCCCACCACCACCGAGGCGTTCCCGCGGCCGGCACACCGCCCGGCCTACAGCGTCCTGGACCCGGCCAGCTGGGCCGCTGCCGGCCTGACGCCGTTGCCGGCATGGGAGGAGTCCCTCCGGGCCTGCCTGGACCGGCTGGGCGCGCTGCGCGCCGGACCGGCAGGGGTCTAGGAGCTCAGCCGGCCCGCAGCTGGGCGTACCGGGCCGCGCACTGCGCCATCGTGGGCAGCAACCCCTGCTCCCGGGCCTGCTCGAGGGTGGGCGCCGCGGTGTCCTTGGCCGACAGCTCGAACTCCATGTCCGCCGGCCACGGCAGGTCCAGGGCCGGGTCCATCGGGTGGATGCCGAACTCCCGGCCCGGGGAGTACCCGGTGGAGACCAGGTAGGTCACCGAGCTGCCGTCGGCCAGCGAGACGAAGGCATGCCCGAGACCCTCGGACAGGTAGACCGCCCGCGGCTGCTCGCTGTCCAGCAGCACCGCGTCGTGCACCCCGAACGTCGGCGAGTCCACCCGGAGGTCGACCACGACGTCGAGCACCTTCCCGGCCGGGCAGTACACGTACTTCGCCTGGCCGGGTGGGACCGCCGCGAAGTGCACCCCGCGCACCGAGCCCCGCGCGGAGACGCTGTGGTTGGCCTGTGCCAGCGTCAACCCGACCCCGGTCGCCTCGGCCAGCACATCGGCCCGGTACCACTCGGTGAACCGCCCGCGGGAGTCACCGTGCGGGACCAGCTCCAGCACGAAGCTGTCCGGGACGGCGAGCTCGCGGATGTCCACGGGGCGCAAGATTAGTCGAGCGCTGAGGGCCGGCCCGGCATCGAGTCGCCCAGCCACAGCCGGCCGACCAGCGAGGACGCCCCCGGCGTGCCGACCGGCTCCCAGCGGGTGGCCCAGCCCTCGGCGCGCAGGTGCACCAGGACGGCGCCCACCACGGCCCCGAGGTTGAGTGCGGTCGTCGTCGTCGTCGCGTCGGTGAGGTGTACGTCGAACCCGCCGTCGGTGTCGCGGCCGTAGGACAGGACGACGGGGAACTCCGGCAGCGCGGCGGCGGCGACCCGGAAGGCCTCGGCGACGGCGTCCAGGTCGCCGTCCCGCGGGGTGATCGGGTCGGCCGGGGCGCGGCCGGCGACGACGTCGCGGCTGCCCAGCGGGAAGAGGTCACCGAGGCCGAGCCGGACCAGGGGGCGGGCACCCCGGTCGTCGGCCGGCGGGTCGGACCGCAACCCGCGGACGACGGCCACCGGCACCCCGGCCAGCTTGCCCTTGACCAGGTCGGCGGCGGCGGCGAGCTCGTCGACCAGGGCGACCTGGGTGGTCTCCAGCCGGTTGCCGTGCGCGTCGACCTCGCCGCGCAGGTCCAGCAGAGCCGGCAGGCCGGCGGCGCCGATCGCCACGTCCGTGAGCCCGTCGCGCCACGGGCGGCCGAACGTGTCGCTGACCACCACGCCCACGCGCACGCCGAGCAGCTCGGCCAGCCGGGTGCGCAGCGTCCGGGCGGAGGCGTCGGCGTCGGCGGGCAGCAGGACCAGGCTGTCGGCGGCGACGTTGGAGGCGTCGATGCCGGCCGCGGCCACCACCCAGCCGTGCCGGGTCTCCACGATCCGCAGCGGCCCGCGGCGGGCGACCACCCGGACGGTCTCGGCGTCGACGGCGCGCTGCCGGGCGGCCTCCCGGTCGGTGCCCGGCTCGATGCGCACCAGGTTGCCCTCGACCTTGGAGACGACCTTGGAGGTCACCACGACGACGTCGCCGTCGGCCAGCCACGGGGCCGCGGCGGCCAGCGCGGCGGCCAGGTCGTCGCCCGGCGCGAACTCCGGCAGACCGGGCACCGGATGGATCGAGATCCCCTCTGGCACTGTGGCCCCCTTCAGGGCGTCCGCGAGCGTGCGAGTGGACCCAGGAGGGGGTCCTTCTTCAGACACCGGCGGCGTCCAGCGCTGCCCGGGCCAGCGCCCGGGTCGTCTCCGGGGAGCTCATCAGCAGCGGCACGGCGCGCACGTCGACGCCGGGGACGGAGGCGGCGTCGCCGGTGTGCACCAGCCAGGCGTCGAGCAGGCCGCCCTCGGCGCGGGCGCCGTAGTGGCGGCCCACGCCCTCGGCGCTGACCTCGACACCGACCACCGGCAGGCAGCGGTCGGCCATCCCGCGCACGACCTCCCCGCCCACGACGGGGGACACGCCCACCACCCGGCCGGCGGTGTCGCGCAGCGCCTCCCGGATGCCGGGCACGCCGAGCACGGTGCCGATGGAGACCACCGGGTTGGACGGGGCGAGCAGCACGGCGTCGGCACCGGTGAGGGCCTCGACGACGCCGGGCGCCGGGCGGGCGTCGTCCACACCGACCTGGACGAAGGCGCTGGCCGCCAGCGACGCCCGGTGTCGCACCCACCACTCCTGGAAGTGGATGGCCTGCGGACGGCCGGTCTCCGGGTCGGTCACGACCACGTGGGTCTCGACCCGCTGGTCGCTCATCGGCAGCAGCCGCACCCCCGGCTGCCAGCGGGTGGCCAGCGCCGCGGTGACCTCCGACAGGGGGTAGCCGGCATCCAGCATCCGGGTGCGGACGAGATGGGTGGCGAGGTCCCGGTCGCCGAGCCCGAACCAGGTCGGCTCGGCGCCGTAGGCGGCGAGCTCATCCTTGACCGTCCAGGTCTCACCGAGCCGGCCCCACCCGCGTTCCTCGTCGATCCCGTCACCGAGCGTGTACATCACGGTGTCCAGGTCGGGGCAGATGCGCAGACCGTGCATGGTCACGTCGTCGCCTGTGTTCACCACCACGGTGACCTCGGCCCCGGGTGCCGCGGCGAGCACCCCACGGAGGAAGCGGGCGCCGCCGACGCCCCCGGCCAGTACGACGATCTTCACGTCCCCATGGTGCCTGATGGGCAGAAACCGACCGATACCCCTGGGTAGGGGGCGGGGGACCCCTGATGATCTGGACGAAAGCGAACCTGTGAACTCGGCAGAACCTGCCTGTTCGGGCGGCGTGTTGAGGTGCTTGGTGACCCCTCCGGGACGTCGGGTGACAGGTGTGGCGTATGGGGTCCGGCGTTACACCTCGTCAACTTGACCGCGACTCAACGACACGCGTGTAATTCCGACATTGTCATCAGGCGCTGGCCGCTCGGGAACCGCCCGTGGACGCGCGCCGTGACGAGACGTGAGGGGACGCATCGTGATGGCTGAAGTGTCGTGGTTGAGCGAGTACAAGAGCGCGGCGGCCGGATCCGTGCCGGCCGCCTACTCGGCCGACGTGCTGGGGCTGGGCCCGCGGGGCGGGCTGGCCTTCGACGCCGGCCTCACCGGCGGGCTGCTGGGTGGCCTCGCCGGTCTGGACGAGGAGCAGGGCTGGCAGGAGAGCGCCCTGTGCGCCGAGACCGACCCGGAGGCGTTCTTCCCGGAGAAGGGCGGCTCGACCCGTGAGGCGAAGAAGATCTGCACCGGCTGCGAGGTCCGGGCCGAGTGCCTGGAGTACGCGCTGG
>JAOPWG010000139.1 GCA_025965775.1 Modestobacter sp.
GCCATGTAGAAGATGAACATCGTCCGGTCGAGGTTGACGAACCAGGTGAGCCAGCCGGCGGCGATGCCCAGGGCGGCGACCACGGCCGCGGGGTCGCGGCGGGCGGCGATCCGCCAGACCAGCCAGACCATCGCCGGGGCGAAGGCGAACCAGAGGGTCGGCGTCCCGACCATCAGGATGTAGCGGATCACCTGGTGGCCGGCGGGGTCGGTCAGCCCCTGCGGGTTCCACAGCAGGATCGGCCGGCCGTCGACCAGCCACGACCACGGCCCGGACTCCCAGGGGTGCGGCGTCGACAGGCCGTTGTGGAAGGTCAGCCACTCACCGTGCATGTGCCACAGCGAGCGCAACGCGCCGGGCACGAACGGGAACGCGGTGTCCGGGTGCTGGTCGGCCCAGTGCCGGCCCTGCGAGGTCTCGCCCAGGAACCAGCCGGTGAAGGACGCGAGGTAGGTGAGCACGGGGACAGCGCCCAGCGCCCACACGGCGCCCGGCAGCCCGCGGCGCAGGGTGACCTGGCTCGGGCGGGCCACGCCGGCGTCGCGCCACGCGGCCCGGTCCCAGAGGAGCGAGGTGATCGCGAAGAAGGCCAGGAAGTAGACCCCGCTCCACTTGACCGCGCACGCGCAGCCGAACAGCACACCCGCGGCGATCCGCCAGCTGCGCGGGCCGAGCCGGAAGCCCCGCGAGGTGACCCGGTCCGTACCCTCCCGGATGCGCGCGCGCACCCGGTCGCGGTCGACCACCAGGCAGGCGACGGCGGAGACGACGAAGGCCTGCAGGAACACGTCGAGCAGCCCGATCCGGGCGAGGCTGAAGGAGAAGCCGTCCAGCGCCAGCAGCAGCCCGGCGACCAGCCCCAGCAGGGTCGAGCCGGTCAGCCGGCGGGTCAGCCGGGTGAGGACGACGACGGCCACCGTCCCGGCCACCGCGGAGGGCACCCGCCAGCCCAGGCTGTCGTAGCCGAACAGCTGCTCACCGACCGCGATCAGCCACTTGCCCAGCGGCGGGTGGACGATGAAGGTGTAGCCGCGGTTGTACTCGTACCCCCAGCGCAACAGATCGTGCGCTTCGGGCGGGTAGTAGGCCTCGTCGAAGAGCAGGTCGCCCGGGTAGCTGATGTCCCAGATCCGGCTGACGAAGGTCGCCAGCGCCAGCACCGCGGTGAGCACAGCGGCCAGCCGCCGGTCGCCCGGCACCGGCGGGCTGCCTTGCCGGCGCGGCCTCGGCGGCCGGCGGCGCGCGTGCCCGTCGGGTGCGTCGGGCGTCATCTCCACCCGTTCGGGAGCCACCACCGCCATGCCGGTCAGGGTAGGTGGCGAGTCTGTCCGTCCCGTCGTGACAGGCTCGGCTCGTGACCGAGCGTGCGAGGTCAGGCATGGGCGGAGCACCCCGGGGCGCGGGGCCGACGAGCGTCAGCGAGGAGGGCTCGTGACCGAGACGGCGGGACGACTGGTGCTGGGCGGGGCGCCGCTCGGGCAGCCCGGGGACGTCGGGCCGCGGCTGCGCGAGGTCCTGGCCACCGCTGACGTGTTGGCCGTGGAGGACACCCGCCGGCTGCACCGGCTTGCCGACGACCTCGGCGTGACGTTCACCGGACGGCTGGTCAGCTTCTACGAGTCGGTCGAGCAGGCCCGCCTGCCCGGGCTGGTGGCGGCGATGCGGGACGGCGCCACCGTGCTGCTGCTCACCGACGCGGGGATGCCGTCGGTGTCCGACCCCGGCTACACGCTGGTGCGGGCCGCCGTGGACGCCGGTATCCACGTCACCTCGGTGCCCGGGCCGTCCGCCGTCGTCACTGCGCTGGCCGTCTCGGGGCTGCCGGTCGACCGGTTCTGCTTCGAAGGGTTCCTGCCGCGCAAGAGTGGGGAGCGCCGGGCGGCGCTGGCCGCCCTGGCCGCGGAACCCCGCACGATGGTGTTCTACGAGTCGCCGCACCGGCTGGCCGACGCCCTCGTCGACGCCGCCGCGGCCTTCGGCGAGGACCGGCCCGCCGCGGTCTGCCGGGAGCTCACCAAGACCCACGAGGAGGTCCGCCGCGGGTCGCTGGCCGAGCTCGCCGCCTGGGCCGCCGAGGGGGTGCGCGGCGAGATCACCCTCGTGGTCGGCGGGGCGGTGGCCGGGCCGGCGACCCTGTCGGCCGCGGAACTGGCCGCCGAGGTGGCTGCCGAGGAGGCTGCCGGCGCCGACCGCAAGGAGGCGATCCGCACCGTCGTCGCCCGCACCGGACTGCCGCGCCGGGTGGTCTACGACGCCGTCGTCGCCGCCAAGGGCTCCTGACCGCACAACGCTGGGTCACGCGGCGAGCGCCGCGGTGGTCCGGGCGATGAGGCCGGTGCAGGTCGGCCGCGGTCACGACCACCCACCCGCCGGCCCGCGGCGGTCAGCCGGTTGAGCCGTTGCCGGTCGCGAGCGAACTGACCGGTTCGGCGTGCCGCAGCCCGTCGTACTCCAGGGCCAGGCGCTGGGCCGGCCAGCCGACATCCACCCGGGCGACGACGTCGGTGGCGTCCTGCACGCGGTACTGGGCGGTCGGCATCGGCAGCCACCAGTCGGTCGACGGCCACGACGGCCTCGTCGCGAGGGAGGACGCCGGCAAGGTGCGCGGCGGTGCCCTTCGGGCCGGTCACCCACACCCCGCCCAGCTGATGGACCTGCTCGTCGTCGAGGTCGGCCCGGCGGACGTACAGCCCGACGCTGCGAACCGGATGGGGCCCCCGGGGCAAAGTCAGCTCCACGTCGTCATCGGGGCCGGCGAGCGGAACGCCCCAGGGCACGGCCGCGCTCCGTCCGGTCACGACTGCATCTGGCTGGAGAAGGCCGGCGGCAGCGCGGGCCCGCAGCTCACGGGTCACCGGGACGCTGCCGGCGTGCACGGCGCTGGCACCGTCCAACGGCGCGGGGAGCGGGGTCAGAGCCAGCCGCTGCGCTTGAAGCCGCGGTAGAGCAGCCAGCAGGCGGTCAGCATCGCCAGCAGGACCACGGGGTAGCCGTAGTGCCACTCCAGCTCGGGGATCCACGTGAAGTTCATGCCGTAGATGCCGGCGATCGCCGTGGGGACGGCGATGATGCCGGCCCAGGCCGAGATCTTGCGCATGTCCTCGTTGTCCGCCAGCGAGGTGCGTGCCAGCGAGGCCTGCAGGATCGAGGACAGCAGCTCGTCCTGCGAGGCGATCTGGTCACGGACCCGCAGGGTGTGGTCCTGCACGTCGCGGAAGTAGGACCGCATCTCTGCCGGGACGATGTCCATCTGCCGGTCGGCCAGCGTGTTCAGCGGGATGTCCAGCGGGCCGACGGCGCGGCGCAGCTGCATCAGCTCCCGCTTGAGCTGGTAGATCCGGCCGATGTCGTCGGTGCGCTCGGGGCTGAACACCGAGACCTCGAGCTCCTCGACGTCCTCCTCGACGGCGGTGGCGACCTCGACGAAGTGGTCCACCACCAGGTCGGCCACGGCATAGAGCACCGCGGCCGGGCCCTGGCAGAGCAGGTCGGGCTGGCCCTCCAGACTGTGGCGCAGGTCCTTGAGCCCACCGTGGTCCCCGTGCCGGACGGTGATCACGTAGTGCGAGCCCAGGAAGACCATGACCTCACCGGTGCTGACCACCTCGCTGGTGGCGGTCAGCTGGTCGTGCTCCACGTAGCGCGCCGTCTTCAGCACCACGAACACGCTGTCGTCGTAGCTGTCGAGCTTCGGGCGCTGGTGGGCGTAGACAGCGTCCTCGACGGCGAGCGGGTGGAGCCCGTAGTCGTCGGCGATCGACTCGAACTCGGCCTCGGTCGGCTCGTGCAGACCGAGCCAGACGAAGCCCTCCCGCTCGGTGGCCACCCGCAGGGCGTCCGTGGGCGCGACGTCCTGCTCGCGCTTGCCGTCCACGTAGACCGCGCAGTCGACGATGGGACTGCCGCCGCCCGCCCGCTGCGGCGGAGCGGCCTTGGGTGCCCCGGCCGGGCGTGGCCGGCGTCCCTGCGGCAACCGCGTCCGTGCGCCGCGCGAGCTGTCGGTGCTGGTCACCGGGTCTCCTGATCTGTGCGTCCGGCGCCCCGTCGGGCCGCGGAGCACCATCGAGAGCGTAGGTCTGCGGGATGCGCGCCCGCGTGGGACGCTCCGCGGGGGATGATCAGCAGCTGGCCGCCGCCGCGCGCGGCGACCGCCCGGAAGGGGACGGCGTGGCGAACAACGCAGCCCGGGTGAAGAGCGTCGAGGAGTCCATCCGCGACACCGAGGAACCCGAACACCAGCTCAAGAAGAACCTCTCGGCCCTCG
>JAOPWG010000179.1 GCA_025965775.1 Modestobacter sp.
GGCGTCCGGCGTCCCGGCTGACGGCGACCGCCGTGGCACCACGTCGCCGCGCGTCCTGGACCACCGCCAGCCCCACGCCGCCGGTGCCCAGGACGACGACCACCTCGCCCGGCTCGACGGCGGCCTCGGCCAGCGCGTGCACCGCGGTGGTGCCGGCGCAGCACAACGGTGCGGCGGCCTCGAAGGAGATCCCGTCGGGCAGCCGGACCAGGCAGTGCGCGGGCACCACGAGCTGCTCGGCGAAGGCGCCGTCGGCGGTGAAGGCCAGCACGCCGCGCGGGGCCAGGCAGAGGTTCTGCCGCCCGCGCAGGCACCAGCGGCACGATCCGCAGAACAAGTAGTAGTAGACGGCCACCCGGTCGCCCTCGGCCCAGCCGGTGACCGCCGACCCGACCGCGTCGACCGTGCCGGCCGCCTCGTGCCCCAGGGTCATCGGGACGCGCGAGGGGGCGTACAGCCCGTCGGTGAAGTGCAGTTCGGTGCCGCAGACCCCGGCCGCGCGCACCCGGACGCGCACCTCGTCGGGCCCCGGCTGCGGCACCGGGACGTCGTCCAGGGCCAGGGGTCGGCCTGCTGCGTGGTAGCGCGCTGCGAGCATCGGGCAGCTCCCTCCGCCGGTGTGACCCGGATCAGGTTTGGACGGTCCGCGGGGTTCGTCCGCGCTCTCAGCCCGCGCCCGGGCTCCCGTGTGCAGCCGTGAACCTACCGAGCGGGATCGAAGGGCTCGACGCGGCGCAGGAAGGAGCGGACCGCCAGGTGGTGCGACAGCGACTCGCGGTGCTCGTCGCAGGCGGCCCAGACCTTCTCCCGGTCCGGCGTGTGCAGCCGCGGGTTGTTCCAGACCACCCGCCAGGCGGCCGGCCGCTGGCAGCCCTTGGCCGAGCAGATGGCCGGCATCTCGTCGCTCGTCACGCGCTGAGTCTGGCCCGGCTCCACCCGGTCCGGTCAGCAGGGAGTGCCGACCTCGCCCCGGCCTCGGCCATGGGAGCGTCTCGCGGTTTCTCCCCCCGGCCGGCGGGTACCGCCGGCCCATGACCGGGACCAAGCCCCTCGCCCTGGTGACCGGTGCCTCGAGCGGCATCGGTTTCGAACTCGCCAAGCAGTTCGCCCAGCACGGGTTCGACGTGGTGGTCAACGCCGAGGACGCCGGCCTGGAGCAGGCGGCGGCGCAGGTGCGATCCCAGGGCGCGGAGGTCGTCGCCGTCCGGGCCGACCTGCGCACGCCCGAGGGCATCGACCAGCTGTGGACCCGGGTCACCGCCCTCGGCCGTCCGCTGCAGGCCGCCGCGCTCAACGCCGGGGTCGGCGCGGGCGGGGCCTTCGTCGAGACCGACTGGGCCCGTGACCTGGAGATCATGCAGCTCAACGTGGTCTCCACGACGGCCCTGCTGAAGCTCGTCCTGGTGGAGATGACCGCGCGCAACGAGGGCCGGGTTCTCGTGACCTCCTCGATCGCCTCGACCATGCCCGGCTCCTACCAGTCGATCTACAACGCCTCGAAGTCCTTCGTGCAGTCGCTCACCGAGGCGGTGCAGGACGAGCTGAAGGAGTCCGACGTGACGATCACGTCGCTGATGCCCGGCCCCACGGACACGAACTTCTTCGCCCGCGCCCAGATGCTGGCCACCGGCATGGGCAAGGGCCCCAAGGACAGCCCCGCCGAGGTCGCCGAGCAGGGCTTCCGGGCGCTGATGGCGGGGGAGAAGAAGGTCGTCGCCGCCTCGCTGGCGGTCAAGGCACAGGAGGCGCTGAACAAGGTGCTGCCGGACTCGGTCAAGGCCCTCGGCAACCGGGTGATGGCCAAGCCGCGGGACTGACCGCTCAGCGGCCGGGGTGACCGCTCAGCGGCCGGGGTGGCCGGTCCGCCGCAGCGGGAGCTCGGCGGTCAGCCGACCAGCGCGGTGATCGCCGCCGCCGACCGGCGCAGCGCCGCGGTCAGCTCGGGGACGCGCTGCCGGGACAGCCGCATCAGCGGCAGTGAGACGGCCAGCGCCGCGATCAGCGTGCCGTCGTCCCCGGCGACGGCGACGGCGACGGCGCCGATGCCCTCCTCGGTCTCGCCCCGGTTGATCCCGACACCGGTCTGCCGCACCCGGGCCAGCGAGGTCGTCAGCGCCATCCGGTCGGCCTCGGGCAGGTCCTGGTCGGTGAAGCGGCGGTGCAGTTCGGACGGGTCCAGCGCAGCCAGCAGCACCTTGCCGCCGGAGGCGTGCCGGGCGGGCAGGCGGGAGCCGGCGCGGGAGCCGATCCGCAGTGGTTGGCGGCCCTCCTCGCTGAGCAGGAAGACCGCGTCGGTGCCGTCCAGGACGACCAGGTGGACCGTCTCGTTGACCTCGTCCCGCAGGTGGGCCACCAGGGGTCCGGCGAGTTCGACGAGCGTGGCGGTCGACCGGTTCGTCGTTGCCGAGCGGCGCAGGGCCGGCCCGGCCCGGTAGCGCCGGTCGGCGGCCTGGACGGCGAAGCCCCGGTGGCGCAGCGTGGCCAGCAGCCGGTGCGCGGTGGAGCGGGCGACGACCAGGTGGGCCGCGGCCTCGCTCACCCCCAGCGACTCGCTGGACTGCAGCAGGAGGAGCAGCTGCAGCGCCTTGTCGGCCGCGTCCACCAAGTAGGCCGGGGCGGGGTCGGCCGGCGGCGAGCTGTTAGTCACGCGGAATGCTACTGCGCCCCCGTTCGCCACGGCGCACCGTCGGCGACGCGTTCGCCCACCCCGCCGTGTGGGGCGCCATCCACGACGCGCCGATGTGCGCCCCCGGTGCGTCCGCTGAGCAGCGATCCGGGAGACTCCGCCCCGACCTGCACGTACGGACGAGGAGATCGATGTGAGCACCCCCGGTCCCGGCGGACAACCGCCCGAGAACGACCCGGATCCGTCCGGTCAGCCACAGGGCTGGGGGCAGCAGCGGCCGGCCGGCGCGCCCGACCCCTCGCAGCAGCAGTGGTCGGCACCGCAGGGGACTCCCGGCCAGTTCACCGGCCAGCCGGGCCAGCCCGGCCAGTTCCCGGGGCAGCCGGGTCAGTTCCCCGGCCAGCCCGCCGGCGCCCAGGCCTACGGTGCCCCCGCGGAGCCGAAGAAGAAGAACAAGGTCCTGCAGATCATCGGCGCGATCGCGGCCGTGATCGTCGTCCTCGTCGTGCTGACCGCGTTCCTCGGTGGCGGCGACCCCGAGGTGGGCGACTGCATCAAGCCCGACGGCACGAGCTTCGAGAAGGTCGACTGCGACGCCGACGACGCCGAGGCCAAGATCGTCGGCACCGCCGACGACATGACCGGTACCGAGTTCGACGCCAGCGACGTCAACGAGCTGTGCACCAACGTCCCGAGCGCCACCGTGGTGCTGTGGTCGGGCACCGACCAGGACAAGGACGGCAAGGTCTTCTGCGCCGAGGGCATCTGACCCGCGCACCCCGTTCCGCACGACGCCCTCCGGCCCTGACCGGGAGGGCGTCGTGCGTTGCCGGTCGTCCGCGGGCCGACCCGCGACGCGCCGGTGACGGGTGTGGCTGGCACAGTGGAGGCCATGGACGACGTCGTCATCTGCTCCCCGGTCCGTACGCCGGTCGGCCGCTTCGGCGGCGTCTTCGCCGGCCTGTCCGCCAACCAGCTGGCGGCCGCGGCGCTGCGCGGTCTGGTCGAGCGCACCGGCCTGGGTGAGGGCGAGGTCGACGACGTCATCCTGGGCAATTGCAGCCCCAGCGGGGAGAACCCGGCGATCGGCCGGATCGCCGCCCTCGATGCCGGGCTCGGTGTCGAGGTCCCCGGCCTGCAGATCGACCGGCGCTGCGGCTCGGGCCTGCAGGCAGTCGTCTACGCGGCCATGCAGGTCGCTGCCGGCGCCGGGAAGGTCGTCGTCGCCGGTGGCGTGGAGTCGATGAGCAACGTCGAGCACTACGCCCTGGGCCTGCGCACCGGCGCCAAGGGTGACGGCGTGATGCTGCACGACCGGCTGGCCCGCGCCCGGGAGACCGCCGGCGGCATTCACCACCCGGTCCCCGGCGGCATGCTGGAGACCGCGGAGAACGTCCGCCGCGAGTACGGCATCGACCGGCTGGAGCAGGACGCCTGGGCGCTGCGCTCCCAGCAGGCCGCGGGGGCGGCCATCCGCGAGGGGCGCTTCAAGGACGAGATCATCGGCGTCGAGGTGCCCGGCACGCGCAAGACGCCGGCCCGCGTGGTGACCGAGGACGAGCACCCCCGTCCCGAGACGACCATGGAGGACCTGGCCGCGCTCCGCCCGGTGATGGGCCGGGTCGACCCGGAGGCCACGGTCACCGCGGGCAACGCCTCGGGCCAGAACGACGGCGCGGCCGTCTGTGTGGTGACCACCCGCGCCGAGGCCGATCGCCGGGGCTGGGAGCCGTTCGTGCGGCTCGCCGGCTGGGCGGTCGCCGGCGTCCCGCCGGAGACGATGGGCATCGGCCCGGTCCCGGCGACGGCGAAGGTGCTCGAGCAGACCGGCCTGACCCTGGCCGACATGGACCTCATCGAGCTCAACGAGGCGTTCGCCAGCCAGGTGATCGCCTGCCTGAACGCCTGGGGGCTGGGCGGCGAAGACCGCGAGCGGGTCAACGTGAACGGCTCGGGCATCTCGCTGGGCCACCCGGTGGGTGCCACCGGTGCCCGGATCCTGGCCACGCTGGCGCACGAGATGCGTCGCCGCGAGGTCCGCTACGGCCTGGAGACCATGTGCATCGGTGGTGGGCAGGGCCTGGCGGCGGTCTTCGAGCGCGTCAGCTGACACTGCCGGCCGGGCGGGTGCGCCCGGCCGGACCGGCGGTCAGGCCCGCGGCGGCGCGGTCGAACCGCGGATGACCAGTGTCGGTGTCAGCAGCTCGGCGTGGCCCTCGGCGCTGCCGCCCCCGGTGAGCTGGGCCAGCAGCAGGTCCGCGGCTCGCCGGGCCTGGTCCTCGGCGCGGTTGTCGACCGTGGTCAGCGGCGGGGTCCACCAGCTGTAGAAGGGCTCCTCCTCGGTGCAGATGACCGAGATCTCGTCCGGCACCCGCAGCCCGACCTCGCCCAGCACGGGCAGCACGCCGAGGGACGCCTCGTGGTTGCTGACCAGCAGCGCGGTGGGCGGCTGGGGCAGCCGGAGCACCGCCTCGGCCGCGGCCCGGCCGAACGACATCGCGAACGGCCCGCGGGCCACCAGCTCCGGGACCAGGGGGACGCCGGCGGCGGCCAGCGCACCGGCGAAGCCGGCGTGGTGCAGTCGCCCGGAGGTGATCTCCGGCGGCCCCTCGATCGCCGCGATCCGGGTGTGGCCCAGACCGAGCAGGTGGTCGGTGGCCAGCCGGGCGCTGGTCTCGTAGTCGGTCATCACCGACGGCGCGCGCGAGCCGGGGACCTCGCGGTTCATGGTGACGATCGCCCGGCCCTCCTCGACCAGCCGGTTGACCAGGTCGGCGTTGGCGCCGGACCCCGCGACGACGACGCCGTCCAGGTGGTGCATGCGGGCGGTCTGCAGGAAGGCGGCCTCCCGCTCGGGGTCACCACCGGTGGTGCAGACCAGCACCTGGTAGCGGTGCTCGCCCGCCCAGGCCTGCAGCGTCTCGGCGATGGTGTGGAAGGTGGCGATCCGCAGGTTGTTCACGACCAGCCCGAGCAGGCCCGACCGGTTGGTGCGCAGCGCGCTGGCCATCCGGTTGGGCTGGTAGTGCAGGGCCGCGGCGGCGGCCAGCACACGCTCCCGGGTGGCCGGCAGCACCGATGGATGGCCGGAGAGTGCGCGGCTGGCGGTGCTCGTGCTGACCTTGGCCTGGGCAGCCACGGAGGACAGGGTCGCGGGCACGGATAATTAGTACCGGTAGCGGACCGGAAACACACGGCGGGTCGTCCGACCCCTCACGGCCGTACCGCGCGGCGTCCCGCGCTCCGCGACCCGCGGCCGCGCAGGTGACCAGGGGAGCGTCGTCCGTCGGCGCGTCTGCCGCTTCCGATTGCGCCGTCGTCCCGGTGTGGTTGTGTGGTCCTCATCACACCCGGCCCCTCCTGGGCCGGCAGGCACGACGCGACCGGGCTCAGGCGCGTCGGGACGAGGAGACTCCATGCGGGAGATCCGATCTGTCAGCGCCCCATCCCCGGCTGCCGGCAGGCCGGCTCCCGCCGGGGAGCCCGGCGTCCGTGCCGTCCCCCCGTCGGGGCCGGCCACCGGGGGCGCGCCGGACGGCGAACCCGAGCGGGTCGAGGAGGCCGCGACCGGGCTGGACATGATCCTCACCGACGCCGCGCTCGGCCCGCTTCGGCGCCTGCTGCCACCGGTGACCAGCAGCATCCGGTTCGCGGCCGGTCTGGCCCGGCACCCGCGGACCGTGCTGCAGCACGGCGGCCACCTCGTGGGGGAGTGGGGGCGGATCGGGCTCGGCCGATCGGAGGTGGCGCCCGGCCCGAAGGACAAGCGCTATGCCGACCCGGCCTGGACGGGCAACCCGCTGTTCAAGCGGGCGATGCAGGCGCACCTGGTGGCGGCGGCGACGGCCACGCAGCTGGTCGACGATGCGGCCCTGCCGTGGGCCCATGACGAGCGGATCCGCTTCTCGGTGACCAACATCGTCGAGGCCCTGGCGCCCAGCAACAACCCGGTGCTCAACCCGCTGGCCTGGAAGACGGCCGTGGACACCGGCGGGCGCAACGCCCTCGAGGGGGCCAGGCGGATGATCCGCGACCTGTCCTCGGCGCCCCGGGTGCCCGCGATGGTCGAGCCGGACGCCTTCGAGGTGGGCAGGGACCTCGCCCGGTCGCCCGGGGTGGTCGTGCTGCGGACACCGGTCTTCGAGCTCATCCAGTACGAGCCGACGACGCCGACCGTGCACGCCGTCCCGCTGGTCATGGTGCCGCCGACGATCAACAAGTACTACATCGCCGACCTCGCCGAGGGGCGCAGCATCGTCGAGCACGTCGTCGCCGGCGGCCAGCAGGTGTTCATGATGTCCTGGCGCAACCCCGACGCCCGGCACGCCGACTGGGACCTTTCCACCTACGGTCAGGCGGTCCTGGACGCGGTGGCCGCCGCCGAGCGGATCACCGGATCGGCGCAGACCAACCTGATGGCCTTCTGCTCCGGCGGGCTGATCACCGCGATGGTGCTGGGCCACCTGGCCGCCATCGGCGAGCAGGACCGGATCTCCTCCGTCGCGTTCGCGGTGACCGTGCTGGACCAGGCGCGGGGCGGGACGCCCGGGGCGTTCCTGGACGAGCGGAGCGCCCGGGCCGCCACCCGGGCCTCGGCGAAGAAGGGCTACCTCGACGGCGCGACGCTGGCGGAGGTGTTCGCCTGGCTGCGGCCCAACGACCTCATCTGGAACTACTGGGTCAACAACTACCTGCAGGGCAAGCCGCCGGCCGCCTTCGACATCCTCTACTGGAACGCCG
>JAOPWG010000197.1 GCA_025965775.1 Modestobacter sp.
CCCCCGGTCCGGCCGGGACCGCCCCGCGCACGGGCTGCGCCCTCGGCCCCCGCGTCGGCGCGGGCACCCGCTG
The DNA here is from genome assembly GCA_025965775.1 of Modestobacter sp. Lineage (GTDB taxonomy): Bacteria > Actinomycetota > Actinomycetes > Mycobacteriales > Geodermatophilaceae > Modestobacter. The sequence continues at coordinate 74 of JAOPWG010000197.1, forward strand.
AAGCGCCATCACGCCGGTCACCGTGCGCCCCGCGGGGGCGACCGATCGGCCACCTTCGGGCAGGTCTTCGCCGTCGGTGAGTTCCGGCCGCTGTGGGGCTCCTACCTGCTGTCGACGATCGGCGACGAGCTGGCGCGGGTCGCGCTGACCATCCTGGTCTACCAGCGCACCGACTCCGCGCTGCTGTCCGCGGCGACGTTCGCGATCAGCTACCTGCCCTGGCTGGTCGGCGGCCCGGTGCTGGCCACCCTGGCCGACCGGCTGCCGCGGCATCAGGTGCTCATCGGCAGTGACGTCATCCGGATGGCACTGGTGGCCGGCATGGCCGTCCCCGGCACCCCGCTGCCGCTGCTGCTGGCGCTGCTGCTGGTGGTGTCGGTGTGCGCGCCGCCGTTCGAGGCGGCCCGGTCGGCGCTGATGGCCGACGTCCTGGAGGGCGACCGCTACGCGGTGGCGACGTCCCTGACCGGGATCACGCAGCAGGTGTCCCAGGTCGTGGGCTTCCTGCTCGGCGGTGCCCTCCTGACCGCCTTCTCCCCCTCGGTCGCCCTGCTCCTGGACGCCGCGACCTTCGCCGTCTCCGCCCTGTGGCTCGCCCGCGGGCTGCACCGCCGGCCGGCGGCGGCGCGCGACGCTGTGGCGGGGGTGCTGTCGATCTGGCAGGAGACCGCCGGCGGCCTGCGCGTCATCGCCACCTCGCCCCGGCTGCTGGCGATCGTCGGCCTGCTGTGGCTCGGCTCGCTGTTCGCGAACGCGCCCGAGGGGATCACGGCGCCGCTGGCGCTCCAGGTGCAGGGGACGACGGCGGCCACCGGCCTGCTGCTGGCCGCGGTGCCGGCCGGCACCGCGGTCGGTGGCCTGCTGCTGGGGCGGCTGTGCCCGCCGCAGCTCCGGGACCGGCTGATGACCCCGCTGGCCCTGCTGTGGCTGGCCGGTCTGCTGCTCGCCGGACTGGTCCCCCTGTGGCTGGGGACGGGCACCGTGGTGCTGGTCCTGATGCTCGTCTGCCTCGTCGTCTCCGGGCTCGGCGGCGCGTTCACCATCCCGCTGAACGTCGCCTTCGTGCAGTCCGTCCCCAGCGCCTACCGCGGGCGGGCGTTCGGTGTTGCCGTCGCCGGACTGTACGGCGTCCAGGGGCTCGGCGTGTTGCTCGCCGGCCTCGGCGCCGAGGCCTGGGCCCCCAGCACCGTGGTGGCGCTGGCCGGCGGCCTCGGCCTGCTCGCCGTCGCCGGTCCGCTGATGGCACTGGCGCGCACCCACCCCCCGGCCGGCCACGCGCTCCAGGCCCACGTGGCCACGGCCGGGGCAGCTGAGGGACGATCGGGGGCATGAGCGAGACGAGCAGGCCGCTGCCCTCGGCAGGCAGCTTCTACGCCGAGATCGGTGGGGCGCCGACCTTCGCCGCCCTCGTCGCGCACTTCTACGCCGGGGTCCGGGAGGACCCGGTGCTCCGGCCGCTCTACCCGACCGACGACTGGGAGGGCGCCGAGGCGCGGCTGCGGCTGTTCCTCGAGCAGTACTGGGGCGGTCCGCGGACCTACTCGGAGAACCGCGGCCACCCCAGGCTGCGGATGCGGCACGCGCCCTTCGCGATCGCCGAGGCCCAACGGGACGCCTGGCTGACCCACATGCGGGCCGCGGTCGACTCGCTGGAGCTGCCGGCCGAGCAGGACGCCCGGCTGTGGGGTTACCTGGAGATGGCGGCCCGCAGCATGCAGAACCGCTTCCCCGAGGAGGCCGGCGGAACCCTGTCGCCGGGCCGCTCCTGATCGTCCCGACCACGACACGATTCCGGGAGCACCCGCTGAGCCGGCACCCGACGTCCCCCGTCGCCTCCCCGACCGTCGCGGCCGACCCCGACTGGTGGCGGGACGCGGTCTTCTACCAGGTCTACGTGCGCAGCTTCGCCGACGGCAACGGTGACGGCGTCGGCGACCTCGCCGGCATCCGCGACCGGCTCCCGTACCTGTCCGACCTCGGGGTCGACGCGCTGTGGATCACGCCGTTCTACCCCTCGCCGATGGCCGACCACGGGTACGACGTCGCCGACCCGCGCGACGTGGAGCCGGTGTTCGGCGACCTGGCCGGCTTCGACGCGCTGCTGGCCGATGCCCACGCACTCGGCATCAAGGTGACCGTCGACCTGGTCCCCAACCACAGCTCGCACCAGCGCCAGTGGTTCGCCGAGGCGCTGGCCGCGCTCCCCGGCTCCCCGGCCCGGGCCCGGTACCTGTTCCGGGACGGCCGCGGCCGCGGCGGCAACGAGCCGCCGAACAACTGGCCCTCGGTGTTCGGCGGGCCGGCCTGGAGCCGGGTGGCCGACGGCCAGTGGTACCTGCACCTGTTCGCCCCGGAGCAGCCCGACCTGGACTTCACCAACCCCGAGGTCGTCGCCGACCTGGAGACGACGATGCGGTTCTGGCTGGACCGCGGCGTCGACGGCTTCCGGATCGACGTGGCACACGGGATGGCCAAGCCGGACGGGCTGCCGGACATGGTGCCGATGGAGGACACCGGGCTGTTCGCCGACGACGGGCCCGCCGACCACCGGTTCGACCAGGACGAGGTGCACCTCATCCACCGCCGCGTGCGGGCGGTGCTCGACGCCTACCCCGGCACGATGGCCGTCGGCGAGGTCTGGGTGTCCGACGACGAGCGGCTCGCCCAGTACCTGCGTCCCGACGAGCTGCAGTTGGCGTTCAACTTCCGGCTGCTGACCGCCGAGTGGGACCTCGAGGGCCTGCGGACGGCGGTCGGGCACTCGCTGGCCACCGTGGCCGCCACGCCCGCACCGGCCTGCTGGGTGCTGTCCAACCACGACCGTCCCCGGCACGTCACCCGCTACGGCGGCGGCGAGGTGGGCACCCGCCGGGCCCGGGCCGCGGCGCTGCTGCAGCTCGCCCTGCCCGGTGTGGCCTACGTCTACAACGGCGACGAGCTCGGTATGCCCGACGTCGACCTGCCCGACGAGGTGCTGCAGGACCCGATCTGGGAACGGTCCGGGCGCACCGAGCGGGGCCGCGACGGCTGCCGCGTCCCGGTGCCGTGGACCGGCGCCGAGCCGTCCTACGGCTTCTCCACCACCCCGGACACCTGGCTGCCGATGCCGGTCGGCTGGGGTGCGCTCACCGTGGCCGCCCAGGCGGCCGACGAGGGCTCCACGCTGTCGCTGTACCGGGCGGCGCTGGCGCTGCGCCGCTCGTCCCCGGCCTTCGCCGGGGACGAGCTGCAGTGGCTGCCGGCCCCCACCGGCTGCCTGGCCTTCCGCCGCCCCGGGGGCCTGGTGTGCCTGCTCAACCTCTCCGGCGCCCCGGTGCCGGTCCCCGAGGGCAAGCTGTTGCTGGCCAGCGCCCCGGTGGACGACGGCGGGCTCCCCGACGACGCCGCGGTCTGGCTGCACCGCTGAGGCCTCGCCGGCGCATCCGGTAGCTTGCGGGTCCGTGAAGACCCGTGATCTCGCCTACGTGGCGCTGTTCGCTGCCATCGTCGCCGTCCTCGGCCTGGTGCCGGCGATCCAGGTGGGGCCGGTGCCCATCACGGCACAGACCCTGGGCGTGATGCTGGCCGGATCGGTGCTGGGCGCCCGGCGTGGGTTCCTGGCTCTGCTGCTCTTCCTGGTGCTGGTCGCCGTCGGCCTGCCGCTGCTGGCCAGCGGCTCGGGGGGCTTGAGCGTCTTCGTCGGCCCGTCCGCGGGCTACCTGTACAGCTGGCCGATCGGTGCCTTCGTCGTCGGCCTGATCACCGAGCTGACCTGGACCCGGTACAACCTGGCGTGGGCGCTGCTGGCGAACGTGGTCGGCGGCATCCTGGTCGTCTACGCGATCGGCATCCCGTTCGTCGCCGTCTACGCCGACGCGGTGACCCTCCGCCAGTCGTTCACCGGGTCGTTCGTCTTCCTCCCCGGCGACGCAGTCAAGGCCGTGATCGCCTCGCTGGTGGCCGTCCAGGTCCGCCGTGCCTACCCGGTGATCGAGCGGCCGCGCCGGGCAGCCGCCGTCCGGTGAGGAGGAGGCGCTCGGTGGCCGAGCACTCGACCGACGCGGTCGCGGATCCCGCCCGCGGGATCGTGCTGACCGGGGTCGGCCACACCTACGGCAGCCGGACCGTGCTGGCCGACGTCACGGTCACGCTGACCGAGCGCCGGGTCGGGATCATCGGCGCCAACGGCTCGGGCAAGAGCACCTTCGCCCGGCTGCTCAACGGCCTGGTCGTGCCCACCGAGGGCTCGGTGACCGTCGACGGCCTGGACACCCGCGGGCAGCTGCGCGCAGTCCGTCGCCGGGTGGGCTTCGTGTTCCAGGACCCCGACGCCCAGATCGTGCACCCCACGGTCGCCGAGGACGTCGCTTTCGGGCTGGAGAACATGGGCGTGCCGCCGGCCGAGCGTGCCGCGCGGGTCGGCGAGGTGCTGGACCGGTACGGGCTGACCGGGCACGCCGATCACCCCGCACACCTGCTGTCCGGAGGGCAGAAGCAGCTGCTGGCGATCGCCGGTGTGCTCGTGATGCGACCGGCCCGCATCGTGCTGGACGAGCCGACGACCCTGCTGGACCTGCTGAACGCGCGGCGGGTGGCGCGGCTGGTGCAGGAGCTCGATCAGTCCGTCGTGGTGGTGACGCACGATTTGGCGCTGCTCGGGGGGTTCGAGCGGGTGCTGGTCTTCGACGCCGGGCGGCTGGTCGCCGACGACTCCCCTGCTGCCGCGATCGACACCTACCGGTCGCTGATGGCCGGGCGCACGTGACCGAGCTCGCGAGGTCACGCAGGAACACAGCACCCCCGGGCACGGGGCCGACGAGCGCCGGCGAGGAGGGGCCGTGACCCTCGCGCTGTACGTCCCGGTGGCCAGCCCGGTGCACCGGGCGCCGGCGGGGGTGAAACTGCTTGCCCTGATCGCGGTCAGCGTCGTGGTCTTCGCCGTCCCGACCCTGCCCGTCGTCGGCGGGGTACTGGTCGCGGTGCTGCTCACCGGGCTGGGGATCGCCCGGCTGCCCGCCGCGCTGCTGGGCCGCCAGGTGCGGGCCGTCGTGTGGTGGCTGCTCGCGCTGGCTGTGGTGACCGGGGTGGTCGGCGGTGTGGCAAGTGCCGCGCTGGTCGTGCTGCGGCTCCTCACGCTCGTGCTGGCCGCCGCGGTGGTCACCGCGACGACCCGGGTCACCGAGCTCGTCGCCGTCGTGGAGTGGCTGTGCTCCCCGCTGCGCGTCGTCGGCGTCCGACCGGCCCGGATCGGCCTGCTCATCGCCATGACGCTGCGGTTCATCCCCCTGGTCGCCGAGCGGGCCGAGCGGATCCGCGACGCGCAGGCCGCCCGCGGGGGCGCAGTGCGCGGTATCCGGGCGTGGACGACCACCGCGGTGCCGCTTCTGGTACAGGTGCTGCAGATGGCGCACACCACCGCCGAGGCGCTGGACGCGCGCGGCGCCGACGACGACGCGCCGCCGGCGCGTCCCCCGGGACGAGGACGGCGATGACCGGTCGGGTGCGGGAGATCTGGACGGCGCCGGTCGCGGCCGCGCCCATGGTGCGGCTGCCCTCGGCCCAGGCCCTGACGGGGATCGGCCTGGCCGGCGACCGCTACGCCCTGGGCGGGGGCACGTGGGCGCGCTACCCCGAGCTGGAGAAACAGTTGACGCTGATCGACGCCGACGAGGTGGCGGCGGCCGGGCGGGAGGCCGGGGCGGACCTCGCCCCGGGCGACACCCGGCGCAACGTGGTCACCGAGGGGATCGACCTGCCGGCGCTGGTCGGCCGGTACTTCACCGTCGGGGACGTACTGCTGTTCGGCTCGAAGCGCTGCCCGCCCTGCCGGCACCTCGAGCGCCTCACCGGGCACACGCTGATCAAGGCGCTGGCCACCCGCGGGGGCATCAACGCCGCCGTGTTCGCCGGCGGCACGATCAACGAGGGCGACGCCGTCGGGACGGTCCCGGACGAGGAAGCGGCGCGGCGCGGCGCCCCCGTGGGCGCCGACCGGCCGGTGCCCCGCCTGATCGGGAACTGAGGATCCCCGGCGGGTTCCGATCGCACCCGGGCGCGTTGTATGCCCTCCCGTTCCGGAGCAGACTCGCCCCCCACGGAGACCCATTCCCGATCGTGAGGAGACCTCCCGTGGACACTCAGGTCACCGAGATCGCCCCGGACGTCTACCGCCTCTCGACCTACGTCAGCGATGCGAACCTCGTGTTCAACCAGTTCCTCGTCGACGCGGAGGAGCCGCTGATCTTCCACGCGGGCCTGCGTGCCCTGTACCCGCTGGTGTCCGCGGCCGTCGAGCGGGTCGTCCCGGTAGAGCGGCTGCGGTGGATCACCTTCGGTCACCTGGAGGCCGACGAGTGCGGCGCGATGAACTCCTGGCTCGCGGCCGCCCCGCGCGCCGAGGTGGCGCACGGGACGATGGGCTGCGTGGTGTCGGTGAACGACCTCGCGGACCGGCCACCGCGCCCGCTGCAGGACGGCGAGGTGCTGGACCTGGGCGGCCGGCGGGTCCGACGGATCGACACCCCGCACGTGCCGCACGGGTGGGACGCCGGCCTGCTGTTCGAGGAGACGACGGGCACGCTGCTGTGCGGGGACCTGTTCACCGCCCTGGGCGACAGCCCGGCGTTGACCGAGCAGGACATCACCGGGCCGGCGCTGCAGGCCGAGGACCTCTTCGGGGCCACCTGCCTCACCCCGACCACGGGGTCGACGATCCGGGCGCTGGCCGAGCTGCACCCGACCACGCTCGCCCTCATGCACGGCCCCTCGTTCGCCGGGGACTGCGTGCAAGCTCTCCGCGACCTGGCCGATGCCTACGACGAGCGGCTCGACGCCGAGGGGATCCGGCTGCACGGGCCGATGGCGCCGGGGGCCGTCGACCAGCGCTGACCGGTCGGCCGGAGCGGCCGGAGCGGCCGGCGGGTCAGGCGGGGGCGCCGTCCAGGTACTTGTGCAGGAAGGTCTTCTCTTCCGGGGTGAGCCGGCGGGGACGGTTGAGCGCGAAGTCCACCGGCACCAGCAGCGTGCTGCCGGTGACCGAGAGCTGCCCGTGGTCGAACAGCTCGTAGTGGCAGGTGAACGCCGCGGCCCGGATGCCGGACACCCAGATCTGTACCTCCAGCGGCTCGGCGTCGTAGACGACCGACCGCTTGTAGGCGATCTCGTGGGAGGCCACCACGATGCCCCGGCGCAGGCCGGTCTTCTCGTCGTGGGTCGGCTGGTCGAAGAACAGGTCGACGCGGGCCATCTCGAAGTAGCCGAGGAAGGCCACGTTGTTGATGTGCTGGTAGGCGTCCATGTCCGACCAGCGCATCGGGATGGCGACGGTGTGCCTCACCTCGCTCACCCTGCCGCATGCCCGGTTGCGGCCTGCACCGACCCCGGACGGCACCGTCCCGAGTGGCGGTCGCCTGCCGTGGTACCCGAGGGTTCCGCGCGGTGTAGGGGTGCCTCGCGGTCGACCGCGAGGCACCCCCCACACCGTGGGGAGACCAGCCGGGTCAGTCGCGGGTGAGCTTGCGGTAGGTGGCGCGGTGCGGGCGGGCGGCGTCGGCGCCGAGCCGCTCGACCTTGTTCTTCTCGTAGTCGTCGAAGTTGCCCTCGAACCAGAACCACTTCGAGTCGCCCTCGTAGGCCAGGATGTGCGTCGCGACCCGGTGGAGGAACCAGCGGTCGTGGCTGACGACCACGGCGCAACCGGGGAACTCTAGCAGAGCGCTCTCCAGGCTGGTCAGCGTCTCGACGTCGAGGTCGTTGGTGGGCTCGTCGAGCAGCAGCAGGTTGCCGCCCTGCTTGAGGGTCAAGGCGAGGTTGAGCCTGTTCCGCTCGCCACCGG
>JAOPWG010000204.1 GCA_025965775.1 Modestobacter sp.
CCTCAGCCGGCCAGGACCACCATCAGCGTGCGTGGGCCGTGCACGCCCTCGACCCGCTGGAGCTCGATGTCGCTGGTCGCCGACGGCCCGCTGATCAGGGTGAGCGGCCGCAGCGGGTCGAGCAGGGTCAGCGCCTCGGGGACGCTGCCGGTCACCTGGTCGGCGAGCACCACGCAGACCAGGCAGTCCGGCAGCAGCGACAGCGCCCGCCGTCCGCAGGCCGGCGAGCCGTCCAGCACCAGCGTGCCGGTCTCGGCGATCGCCACCGCCACCCCGGTCACCGCGGCCGCCCGCTCGGCCAGCTGCACCGGCGGCCGGTCGTCGTCCACGTCGGCCCCGGTCGGCCGCCACTGCGCCGGTAGCCCGGGCGCGACGACGACGTCGCCGGCCACCCATCCCGCGCCCAGCCCCTGATCCAGCGCGGCGGCGACCGTGGCGCCGATCTCCCCGGCGCCGCAGCGCAGCACCGTGGCGCGGTAGTCCTCCACCCGGTCGACCAACAGGTCCAGCAGGGCCGGGTCGCCGGGCGGGCGACCGTCGGCGAGCCGGTAGTCGCGCCGCACCTCGCCGACCGGCGGCCGGGTCTCCCCGAGCGCGGTGCGGATCCGGGCCAGCACCTCGTCCCGTGCGGTCACGACCGTCCTCCGCGCTGCTCCTGGGCCCACCACTCGGTGAACGTCTGCGCCGGAGGGGTGGGCAGGTCGCGGCTGCGCGTCCAGGCCGACGCCGGCGGGGGCAGCAGCCGGGGCAGGACCGGCTTGCCGCGGGCCAGCAACCGGCCCAGCCGGGCGGCGCGCTGGGTGAGGTGCCACAGCCACGGTCGGGACATCGCCCGGGACAGGGCACGGAAGGCCACCGCCTCGGCCGTCGGGTGCTCCTGGGCCTCCACGTGCTCGCCGCGCAGGTGCACCAGGATCCTCGGGATGTCGATCGCGACCGGGCAGACGTCGTAGCAGGCCCCGCACAGCGACGAGGCGTAGGGCAGCGAGGCGTTGTCCTCCACCCCGGTCAGCTGCGGGGACAGGATCGCGCCGATCGGTCCGGGATAGACCGAGCCGTAGGCGTGGCCGCCGGTGCGCTCGTAGACCGGGCAGACGTTGAGGCAGGCCGAGCAGCGGATGCAGTGCAGCGCCTCCCGCCCGACCTCGTCGGCCAGCACCGCCGTCCGGCCGTTGTCCAGCAGCACGAGGTGGAACTCCTGTGGTCCGTCGCCGGGGGTCACCCCGGCCCAGGTGGACGTGTAGGGGTTCATCCGCTCGCCGGTGGACGAGCGCGGCAGCAGCTGCAGGAAGACCTCGAGGTCGCGCCAGGTGGGCACGATCTTCTCGATGCCCATGACGGTGATCAGCGTGTCGGGGAGGGTCAGGCACATCCGCCCGTTGCCCTCGCTCTCCACCACGGCCAGCGTGCCGGTCTCGGCGACGGCGAAGTTCGCGCCGCTGACCGCGACGCGTGCGCGCAGGAACCGCTCCCGCAGGTGCGCGCGGGCCGCCATCGCCAGCTGGCGGGGGTCGTCGGTGAGCCCGGGGTCCACGCCGGGGATGGTGCGGGCGAAGATCTCCCGGATCTCGGCCCGGTTCTTGTGGATCGCCGGGACCAGGATGTGGCTGGGCCTGTCCTCCCCGAGCTGCACGATCAACTCGGCCAGGTCGGTCTCGTAGACGTCCAGGCCGGCGGCCTCCAGCGCCTCGTTCAGGCCGATCTCCTGGGTGGCCATCGACTTGACCTTGACCACCTCGGTCGCGCCGGTGGCCTGGACCAGCCGGGTGACGATGTCGTTGGCCTCGGTGGCGTCCCGGGCCCAGTGCACGGTGCCACCGCGGGCGGTGACCTGCCGCTCCAGCTCCTCCAGGTGCTTGTCGAGCCGGGCCATCGTGGCGGCCTTCAGCGCTCGGCCGGCCTCGCGCAGCTGCGGCCAGTCCGGCAGCTCGGCGACCACGCGCGCCCGCTTGTCGCGGATGGTCGTCGTCGCGTGCCCGAGGTTGGCCCGCAGCTGCCCGTCGAGCAGCGCCTCGCGGGCGGCGTCGGGGAACGGCCTGTCCCCGCGCAGGTGCCCCACGCCCGCCGGGGCGGTGGGGAGGGCGGGCCGTCGTGCGGTGGGGAGGCCCGGCATGCCGAGGTGGACGGCGGTCATGCCGGCACCGCCGGGGAGGTGTTCTGGTCGGGGGTCACGGCGTCCTCCGTCGAGGCGAGGATCTCGGCCAGGTGCACGGTGCGGGTGCCCGCGCGCAGCCGGGACAGTCCGCCGCCGATGTGCATCAGGCAGGAGGCGTCCCCGGCCGTGCACACCTCGGCGTGGGTGGACAGCACGTTGGCCATCTTGTCGGTGAGCATCGCGGTCGAGGTGTCGGCGTTCTTGATCGCGAAGGTGCCGCCGAAGCCGCAGCACTGCTCGGCGCCGGGCAGCTCCGCCAGCTCCAGCCCGCGCACGGCCCGCAGCAGTCGCAGCGGCCGGTCGCCGACCCGCAGCAGCCGCAGCGAGTGGCAGGTCGGGTGGTAGGTGACCCGGTGCGGGTAGTAGGCGCCGACGTCGGTCACGCCCAGCACGTCGACCAGGAACTGCGAGAGCTCGTAGGTGCGCCCGGCCAGCTCGGCGGCGTCCTCTGCCAGCCGGTACTCACCCGCCCGGCGGGCGACCTCGGCCTGCTGGTGGTGGATCGAGGCCACGCACGAGCCGGACGGCGCCACGATCGCCTCCGCACCCGCGAAGGCCCGCACGTGGTTGGCCACGATCGGCACGGCCTCGCGCCGGTAGCCGGTGTTGACGTGCATCTGACCGCAGCAGGCCTGCCCCGGCGGGACGACGACCTCGTGCCCGAGCCGTTGCAGCAGCACCGCGGTGGCCCTGGCGACCTGTGGGGTCAGGGTGTCGACCAGGCAGGTGGCGAAGAGCGCGACCTTCATCGCGTCATCCTGCCCCGGATCGCCGTTGCGGGCCGGATGGGGGTCAGATGCTGGCGATCTGCACCAGGCGACATGCCGTGGAAGTGCGGGTGACGGCCATCACCCTCCCCTGATCGCAGCGGGCCTGGCAGTGTGCTCCTATGGCAGCCTCAGTGACGCGGCAACAGCCCACCGCCCTGCACGTGAAGCCCGGTACCGAGTGGGCCGCGGTCCTCGGCCGCGCCGCCGCGCTCGCGCCGGAGGCGTTCGGCGCCGACCGCCTGCACAACCTCATCGACGGCACGTGGCGCCCCAACGGCGACCCGGAGTCGATGGTCAGCCCGGTCGACGGCACCAAGCTCATCGGTCTGCCCCGGTTGTCGGCCGGGGAGGCGCAGCACGCCGTCCACGCCGCGGCCGCGGCGCACCGGGAATGGGCGCAGACCCCGCTGGCCGAGCGCAAGGCGCGGGTCACCGCCGCGGTCGAGGCGATGGCGGCCGCCCGCGATGACCTGGCGCTGCTGCTGGCCTGGGAGATCGGCAAGCCGTGGAAGCTCGCGTGTGCCGACGTCGACCGGGCCCTGGACGGCGTCCGCTGGTACGTCGAGGAGATCGACGGCATGCTCGGTGACCGGACGCCGCTGGAGGGCCCGGTCAGCAACATCGCCAGCTGGAACTACCCGATGTCGGTGCTGGTGCACGCCGAGCTGGTGCAGCTGCTGGCCGGAAACGCCGTGCTGGCCAAGACGCCGTCCCAGGGTGGCGCGGCCTGCCTGACCCTCGCCCACGCGCTGATGGCCCGGGAGGGTCTGCCGGTCACCCTGCTCTCCGGTGGCGGCGCGGAGCTGTCCAGCGTGCTGGTCCGCTCCCCGGAGATCGGTGCGCTGGCCTTCGTCGGCGGCCGCTCCAACGGTGGCAAGGTCGCCGCGAACCTGCTGGACACCGGCAAGCGGCACATGCTCGAGCAGGAGGGCCTCAACGCCTGGGGGATCTGGGAGTTCTCCGACTGGGACGGGCTGGCCGCCCACCTGCAGAAGGGCTTCGAGTACGGCAAGCAGCGCTGCACCGCCTACCCGCGGTACGTGGTGCAGCGTGAGCTGGTCGACCAGTTCCTCGCCACCTACCTGCCGGTGGTCCAGTCGCTGCGCTTCGGCCACCCGCTGGCGGTGGAGGCCGACGACGACGACCTGCCCACGCTGGCCTTCGGCCCGGTGATCAGCGCGGCCAAGGCCGACGAGCTGCGTCACCAGGTGGACGACGCGATGCACCGCGGTGCGGTCCCG
>JAOPWG010000225.1 GCA_025965775.1 Modestobacter sp.
ACGACTGCAGCAGCGCCCTGGACTGGATCCACGAGCACCGCGAGCAGTTGGGCGCCACGACGATCGTCCTGCAGGGGGAGTCCGGCGGGGCGAACCTCGTGCTGGCCACCGCGCTGAAAGCCAAGCGCGAGGGGCGGCTGGACCGCATCGACGGCGTGTACGCGATGGTGCCCTACGTGAGTGGCGGCTACGGCTGGGACCAGGAACGCAAGATGCACGAGCTGCCGTCGATGGTCGAGAACGACGGGCACTATCTCAACTGCGCGATGATGGACCTCTTGGTCGCGGTCTACGACCCGACCGGCGAGAACGCCGAGAACCCGCTCTGCTGGCCGTACTTCGCCACCGAGGCCGACGTCGAGGGGCTGCCGCCGCATGTCGTCTCGGTCAACGAGCTGGACCCGCTGCGCGACGAGGGCATCGCGTACTTCCGAACGCTCCTGCGGGCCGGCGTCCCGGCCGTCGGCCGGGTGAACCTCGGCCTGACTCACGCCGCGGACATGTCCTTCCGCCAGGCGCTGCTCGATGCCTACAAGGCGACGGTCCGCGACATCCGCGGCTTCGCCGGCAGCCTCTGACCCCAAGTCAGGTCGCCTCGGCACCCTCGGCTGCGGGCACCTGCAGGTCGTGAAGCAGGCGGCGTGACCTTGCAGGGACGACGAAGGCCCCGGACCAGACGGTCCGGGGCCTTCGTCGATCCGCGCAGGGCCTCCGCCCGCCCGCCTGCGTGACGAGGTCGTGCGCGCCGGCGAACGACGGGTCGGTGTCGTCGAAGACGAGGAACGGGTCTATGTACAGCGGGGTGTCCTCGGTGAGGACCGGGTCGAACCAGTCGGCATCAACCGACGTGACGCCGACCAGCTCGCTGAACCTCATGCCGCGGACGGCGGCTCCAGCGCCTCCAGCACCGGCTCCCACGCCTTGTCCAGCAGCTCCTGCATCCGCTTGGGCCGGTTCGGCTGATGGCCGCACTCGCGCAGCAGATAGTCCCGCACACCCATCCGGTGGAACACGGCGTGCTCCTTTCCGGCGAGCCCGTCGCGCATGCTCGGTCCCCCGTGTCGGCCAGCGCCTCGAGCATCGCCAGCTCGACGGTGTCGACGCCCTCCAGCGGCGCGACGTCCGGACCGCTCAGGAGACCGCGCAGCCGCACGCGGGCGCGCAGCAGCTCGGTGGAGATCGGGTTGACCGGAAACCCCTGGGCGGCGACCAGCAGCGGGTAGAACCGCCGGACCGGGTGCGCCGCCGCGCCGGTCAGCACCGGCTCCTCGGCGCGCAGCGCGGCGATGGTCGAGTCGATCTGCTCGACTTCGCCGACGAGCTTGTCCAGGTCGCCGCTCAATGCCTCTGCGGAGGCGGCCACCGACTCCGCTTCAGCTTGCTGGTGGTGGTCGCCGCTCACCGTGGCCTCGACGGCGCCGGCGGCGGTGGTCTGCCAGCTGACTGTGAGGTCGTGGTCTCCGGCGACTCGGGGCCAGATGAGGGCGTGACCGGAAGCCGCGCCCTCGGCGAGCTCGTCGGTCCAGGTACGGCCGGCGGCTTCCTCGGCGCTGCGGGCGCGCTCCACGTCGGCCTGCCGGGATGTCTCCTCGGCGATGCGGCCGGAAAGGCCGTCCGGAGTGCTGTGCCAGTCGGTGGTGGTCGCGACGAGCTGCGGGAGGGTTTCGGTCGGGGTGCGGGCGCTCCACAGCTGCAGTTGCGTGTCTCAGCGCCCAGCCTCGTCTCCATCGCCCATGCAGCCCGCATCCTCGGGTGGACACGCGAGCGCATCGGGGGCGTGCTCGCCGCGATCCTCCCAGCCCTCCAAGGCACCGGCCTCCGCCTTCACGCCAGCAACGGCCGTGTGACGATCACGGCCGTCGACTCCCCCGACAGGGCCGTCCTCCACGCCATCGGCCGCCTACAGACCATGACCGCTGGCCTCAACCTGAGCCAGGCCCGCACGCTCCAGCGGATCGCCAACTACGAGACCGTTTTTCACCGCAACATCGGCAACCAAGAGAAACTCACCCCCGGAGCGCTGAAGAACATGGGCTGCATCGAAGTCGATGAGAAGGCCCAGTACCAGCCCACCGCCGACCTTCGCCGCGTACTGCCCGACATCGAACAGCACCCCCACAGCAAAGCGAGAGGGGTGAGCGACCATTTGGTCGCCCACCCCTCTTACTTGCGCTCCATCACTGGTGTCAGGATGCTGAGAACATCAGTGACAGAATGCCGAGAATGCGCTGTCAGCTGCAGCCGCTGGTGGAGCCGCAGCCCTCGCAGACGTAGCAGCTGCCGGCCGGGCGCATCTTCGTGCCGCAGGTCATGCACAACGGCGCGTCGGTAGCGGTGCCGGTGACCAACTCGAGCAGCTCGGCCGAGGAGTGGGCCTCCTTGACCGACTTCGGCCCGACCGGGGTGACCTTCTCCTCCACCTGGGCGGTCTCGATCGGCGCAGAACCGCGCAGCTGCTCCAGGTCGACGTCCTCCTCCTCGACGGTGGAGGTCGAGGAGCCCGTGCCGTAGGACCCGGCGACCTGAGCCGCCCGCTCCTGGGCGGTGAAGATGCCGAGGTTGTTCCGATTCTCGACCGGCAGGTGGTCGAGCGCAAGCCGCCGGAAGATGTAGTCCATCACCGACTGCGCGTTCGGGATGTCCGGGTCGTCGGTCATGCCGGCCGGCTCGAAGCGCATGTTGGTTAACTTCTGGTTGTAGGTCTCCAGCGGCACACCGTGCTGCAGCGCGATCGAGATGCCGATCGAGAA
>JAOPWG010000258.1 GCA_025965775.1 Modestobacter sp.
GAAGGCCGGTCCGTCAGCCCAGCTCAGCTCAGTTCAGACCGGCATAGCTGTGCAGACCGGTGGAGACCATGTTCACGTAGAGCAGGTTGAAGACCATCACGGTCAGACCGACCACGTTGACCCAGGCCGAGGGCCGGCCCCGCCAGCCGGCAGTGGTGCGCGCGTGCAGGTACGCCGCGTAGACGACCCAGGCGATGAACGCCCAGGTCTCCTTGGGGTCCCAGCCCCAGAACCGGCCCCAGGCGCTCTCGGCCCAGATGGCGCCGGCGATGACGGCGAAGGTCCAGATGGGGAAGCCGAAGACGGCGGTCCGGTGCGCGGTGCGGTCCAGCGCGGCGGCACTGGGCAACCGGGCCAGCAGCGAGGCGGACGGCGCCGCCCCCTCCGCGAGCTTCTGCTCGTACCGCGAGCGCAGCAGGTACAGCACGCTGGAGATCCCGCTGACGAAGAAGATCCCGAAGCCCAGGATCGCGGTCGTCACGTGCACGCCCAGCCACCACGACCGCAGCGCCGCGACCAACGGGCCGGCCGAGGCGTAGAGGAACAGCCCGATCAGCACCATCGCCAGGACGACGGGGCCGAGCACGAAGGCGCCGATGTGGCGCAGCACCGGCGCCCGCAGGGCCAGCACCGTGTAGGCGAGGACAGCGACGAGCACCACGGCGGTGGCGAACTCGTACATGTTGCCCCAGGGCAACCGGCCGGCGGCCATCCCGCGGGTGACCAGCACCGCGGCGTGCGACAGCAGGCCCAGCACGGTCAGCACCATGGCCACCGTGCCCAGCCGGCGGGCCCGCGGCGACTCCTGCGAAAGCCCGTCGCCGGTGTCGGGCACCGGGGGCGCGGCCGGCGCACCGACCCCGCCGGCGGCCACGAGCTCACCGGTGCGGACCCGGTCGGTGCGGGCGCCGAAGGCCAGCTCGGCGCAGAACGCCACCACGGCCAGCGAGTACAGGACGACGCTGACGGTGAACAGGTGGTCGGACAGCGCGGCGAGCGAGGGGTCGATCACGAGGTCGGGATCTCCTTCTCCGGTGCGCGACCGCGGTCGGACGGCGCAGCAGCGTCAGGTTCGGGCGTGCGGTCGGCACGGGCGGCCAGCGCCGTCCGCACCTGGTCGGTGAGCGCGGAGAAACGTGGGCCGGTGTCGGCGCTGCCACGGGTCAACGAGCCGATCGACAGCACCGTACCCCCGCCGTCGGGGGCGGGCCCGACGCGGGCGAAGACCCGTTCGCGGCGGACCAGCAGCATCCCGAGCAGCCCGGCGAGCAGCGCGACCGCCGCGCCGAGCACCCAGACCTGGCCGGGGTCGTGGGACAGCTGCAGGGCGGCGAACTCCTTGTAGCCGCTGAAGGTGATGACCGTGCCGTCGTCCAGCGTGGTGGACCCACCGACCGACAGGTTGGCTGCGCCGACCTTGGTCAGCCGGTTGCGGTCGATCTGGGTCTGGTCCAGCGAGTAGACCGACTGCGGCAGCCCGGAGTCCAGGCCGAGGTAGCCCCGGTAGACGAAGATCGCCACCTTCGGGTCCAGCGGCCGCGGGTCGGCCGAGACGAGCACGCCGCCCTGCATCACGCCGGTCGGGGCGAAGAAGCCCTGCAGGGCGAGCTGGTCGGTGGCCCCCGCGCCCAGGTCGGGCAGCTTGAGCGCGCCCTCGCTGGCCATGGTGGCGGTGTCGGCGGGCAGGAAGGGGGCGGAGACGTCGGTGAACGCCGTCCCGTCGGGCAGCGTCACGCTGAAGGTCGGGCTGAAGCCGTGGCCGGTGACGTAGACCCGGTCGCCGTCCGCCCGGAGCGGGTGGTTGACCCCGATCGTGGTGTTCCGGGTCGCGGCGCCGGCCAGGCCGTAGTCGATGTCGGCGGTGTAGGAGGCCGCGGTGGCGTTCTGCTCGTACTCGGCGCGGAAGTCCGTCATGTCCACGCACAGCGGCGTGAGGTCCTTGGTCCGGACCAGCGGCCCGGCCGAGTAGGTGTCGTACTGCTGGAAGGAGTTGCAGAAACCCTGGCCCTCGGTGACCAGGATGCTGCCCTCGTAGCCCCAGAGTTTGCCGCCGGCCAGGCCCAGCAAGAGCGCCAGCAGGGAGAGGTGGAACAGCAGGTTCCCGGTCTCGCGCAGGAACCCCTTCTCCGCCGACAGCTCGGGGCCGGCCCGGCCGTCGCGGCGGACCACCCGGAAGCGGCGGACCCGCAGCTCCTCCTCCATCGCGTCCAGCGCGGCGGACGGCGCGAGCGCGGTGTCCAGCCGGGCGGACTCCGGAAGCCGGTGCAGGTGGCGCGGTGCGGGCGGCGGCGGGGAGAACAGGTTGCGGGCGTGCTCGACGGCGCGGGGCAGCACGCAGCCGATCAGCGAGACGAACAGCAGCAGGTAGATCGCGGCGAACCACGGTGAGCTGAAGACGCCGAACAGGTAGAGCCGGTCCAGCACCGGCGCGAGCGTCGGGTGATCGGTGAAGTACTGGCTGACCTTGGTCTGCGACAGCGAGCGCTGCGGCAGCAACGACCCCGGGATCGCGGCCAGCGCCAGCAGGAACAGCAGCACCAGGGCGGTGCGCATCGCGGTGAGCTGCCGCCACCAGCGCAGCAGCCGGCCGGTGACCCGGCCGAACAAGGGCTGCGGGGTAGGCGGGGCGGCCGGTGGCCGCGGCGGCGCGGTCGTGGTCACCGGACCTCCTCGCCGGCGCTCGTCGTCACAGGGCCGACTCCCCGAACCCGGTGGCGGCCAGCCAGCTGCGCAGCCACTGCATCATCTCCGTCCACGCTCCGGTGAGCAGCAGCAGCCCGACCAGAACCAGGACCACGCCACCGACCCGGGTGACGGTGCGGGCGTGCCGGCGCAGCAGCGTGGTCGCCCCCATCGCCCAGCGGGCGCCCATCGCCACCAGGACGAACGGCACGCCGAGGCCCAGGCAGTAGGCGACGGACAGCAGCGCACCGCGCGCCGCCGTCCCCTCGTTGACCGCGAGGGAGAAGACCGCAGCCAGCGTCGGGCCCAGGCACGGGGTCCAGCCCAGCCCGAACACGATGCCCAGCAGCGGCGCACCGGCCAGGCCGGCGGCCGGCCGGGCGCTCAACCGCTTGGTGCGCTGCAGCAACGGCAGCCAGCCCAGGAAGCCCAACCCGACGACGACGGTGACCGCACCGAACACGCGGGTCAGCACGTCGTTGTACTGCAGCAGGAGGCGGCCCAGCCCGCCGAACGCCGTGCCGGCGGCCACGAAGACCGTGGTGAAGCCGAGCACGAACAGCACCGCGCCGAGCACCATGCGCCCGCGCGGGGAACGCTCGTCCGTGGTCTCCCGGACGGTGGTCGCCGTCCCGCCCCCGCCGGCCGGGACCGGCACCGGGCGCCGGGAACCGGTGCCGACCAGCCCGGTGACGTAGGAGAGGTAGCCGGGCACCAGCGGCAGCACGCAGGGCGAGGCGAAGCTGATCAGCCCCACGAGCGCGGCGACGGCCGCGGCGACGAGCAGCGGCCCGTCGGTGACCAGTCCGGCGAAGGTCTCCGCCACCTCAGGACTCCCCCATCACCGAGTGGAGCACCGCGCGAAGATCGTCCTGCTGCACCTCACCGGTGTACACCGCGGCGACCCGGCCCTTGCGGTCCAGCACGATGGTCGAGGGGATGGCGGTGGCAGGGTAGTCGCGGAAGGTCAGCGCGACCTCGCCCTTCGGGTCGTAGAGCGAGGGGAAGGTGATCCCCTTGCTCTCCACGAAGGCGGTGGCCAGCTGCTGCACGTCCTTGACGTTGAGCCCGAGGAACTGCACGCCCTGGTTCTCGACCTCGGCGTAGACCTGCTGGAACTGCGGCGTCTCCACCCGGCAGGGCGCGCACCAGGACCCCCAGAAGTTGAGGACGGCGACGTCCCCGGTCAGCGACGCGGAGTCGAACGCGCCCCCGCCCAGCAGGGTGCCGGAGAACCCCGGCGCGGTGGCCCGCTCACCCGCGGGGATGACCGTGCCGGCCGGGGTGCCCGCCACGAAGCGGAACTGGCCGCCGTTGGACACGTCGACCGCCCCGGAGCCGGTGCTGCACCCGGCGAGCGCCGTGAACGCAGCGAACGCGGCGAACAGCGACAGGGCCCTACGCACCCGGCACCGCGTCCGGGTCGGTCGCGCCGGCGGGCTCGGCGTAGTCGATGCGGGTCAGTCGGTCCCCGACGTAGGTCAGCGACGTGACGCTGGCCAGCCCGCACTGACGGCGCCGCGGATCGTGCAGGTACCTGCGGCCCTCCAGGTGCAGTCGCAGGGTCCAGATCGGCAACTGGTGGCTGACGCACACGGCGGCGTGCCCACGGGCGGCGTCCCGGGCGCCGGCCACCGCGCCGACCATCCGGGCGGCGATCTCCCGGTAGGGCTCGCCCCAGGACGGCTGCCACGGGTTGCGCAGCCGCCACCAGTTCGCCGGGCGCCGTAGCGCGCCGTCCCCGACCCCGAAGGTCTTGCCCTCGAAGTCGTTGCCGGCCTCGATCAGCCGGTCGTCGGTGGCGATCGGCAGGTCCAGCGCCTCGGCGATCGGCGCGGCGGTCTGCTGCGCGCGCTCCAGCGGGCTGGCCACCAGGTGGGTGACGTCGCGGTCGCGGAACCACTCGGCGGTCGTGCGGGCCATGTCCTCACCGCCGGTGGACAGCCGGAAGCCGGGCAGCCGCCCGTAGAGGACACCGGTCGGGTTGTGCACCTCGCCGTGCCGCATCACGTGGACGACGGTGGTCAGCTGGTCGCTCGAGGTCACGTCTCGTCCTCGCTTGCGCTCGTCGGCTCCGTGCCCAATGGTCGCTCGTCGGCTCCGTGCCCAATGGTGCTGTGCCTTCTCGCGAGCTCGCTCACGGAGAGAGCTCCAGGGCGTCGTGGGCGGCGGGGGTCTGCTCGCCGTCCCCGGCCGCGGCGGCGGCCCGGGCGGCGGCCGGC
>JAOPWG010000259.1 GCA_025965775.1 Modestobacter sp.
AGGAAGGTGCCCTCCAGCGAGCGGTAGCCGTGCATGCCGCCGCCACCGAAGCCGGCGACCTCGCCCGCGGCGTACAGGCCGGGGAACACCTCGCCACCCGGGCGCAGCACGCGCCCGGAGAGGTCGGTCTCCAGCCCGCCGAGGGTCTTGCGGGTGAGCACGTTGAGCCGCACGGCGATCAGCGGGCCCGCCTCGGGGTCGAGGAGCCGGTGCGGCGGCGCCACGCGGATGAGCTTGTCGCCGAGGTAGGTGCGGGCACCGCGGATGGCGGTGATCTGCAGGTCCTTGGTGAAGGGGTGCTCGACCTCGCGGTCCCGCGCGACCACCTCCCGCTCCACGGCGGCCAGGTCGAGGTGCGGCGAGCCGCCGGTGACCCGGTTCATCCCGGCCACCAGCTCCGGCAGCGTCGGGGCGACCACGAAGTCCTCCCCGCGGTCGAGGAAGGCCTGCACGGGCGCCGCCACGCCGGCCTTCACCCGGGTGGCGAGCAGCCGGATGTCCTTGCCGGTCAGGTCGGGGTTCTGCTCGGAGCCGGAGAGCGCGAACTCCTTCTCCACGATCTTCTGGGTGAGCAGGAACCTGGTGTGCTGGTGTCCCGTCGTCCCGATGTGGGCCAGCGTGCCCAGGGTGTCGAAGCCGGGGAACAGCGGGACCGGCAGTCGGGTGCCGGTGGCGTCCAGCCACAGCGAGGAGGGGCCGGGCAGGATCCGGATGCCGTGCCGGGCCCAGACGGGGTCCCAGTTGGCGACGCCCTCGGTGTAGTGCCACATGCGGTCGGGGTTGATCACGTTCGCCCCGGCGTCGGCGGCGATGCCCAGCATCCGGCCGTCGACATGCGCGGGGACACCGGACAGGAGCCTGTCCGGCACCGGCCCGAGGCGGGCCGGCCAGTTCCGGCGGACCAGGTCGTGGTTGCCGCCGATGCCGCCGGAGGTGACGACGACGGCCTGCGCGCCGTACTCGAACGCGCCGACCTCGGTCCGGGAGCTGGCCACGCCCCGGGCGACGTCGCTGGGTTCCAGGACGGCGCCGCGGACGCCGGTCACCGCGCCGTCGGTGAGCACCAGGCCGTCGACCCGGTGCCGGTGCCGGACGTCGACCAGGCCGCGGGCGGCCGCCTCGGCGACCCGTCGGGCGAACGGCGCGACGACGCCGGGACCGGTGCCCCAGACGATGTGGAACCGGGGTACCGAGTTGCCGTGCCCGGTGGCGGTGTACCCACCGCGCTCGGCCCAGCCGACGACCGGGAAGAAGCGGATGCCCTGCGCGCGCAGCCAGGCACGCTTCTCCCCCGCGGCGAACTGCAGGTAGGCCTCCGCCCACAGCCGCGGCCAGTGGTCCTCGTCGCGGTCGAAGCCGGCGGTGCCCAGCCAGTCCTGCCGGGCGAGCTCGAGGGAGTCCTTGACGCGCAGCCGGCGCTGCTCGGGGCTGTCGACGAGGAAGAGCCCGCCGAAGGACCAGTGCGCCTGCCCGCCCAGGGCGGCGGCCGGCTCCTGGTCCAGCAGGAGCACGCGCTTGCCGGCGTCGACCAGCTCGGTGGTGGCGACCAGCCCGGCGAGCCCGGCCCCTACAACGATGACGTCAGCGTCGGTGCCCACGGGGCGACGCTAGCGGGCAGGTCGTTCCCGTCGCCGTCCCCGGCGCGCCGACCCGGCTGACCGGGTCCATTCCCGGACCGGCCGCCGCAGGGTGAGGGCGAGGCAGCCGACCGGGCCGACGAGCAGCAGCAACGACGACCACATGGCCGTACCGCCGCCCAGCAGGCCGAGGACGACGGTCAGCACCAGGATGCCGGCCAGCGGGAGCACGGCGGCGCCGGCGAGGACGAGTGCACCCCGGCCGCGGCCGCGGAACACGAGCACGGCGCCGGCGACGGCCCAGCCGGCGAGCAGCACGGGCACAGCGAGGTACCACTCCCAGCGGCGTTCCGGTACCCACAGCAGCCAGGTCAGGTAGAGATCCTCGGCGGCGACCAGGAGCCCGAAGAGGGCGGCGAAGGGTGCCGGCAGCGGGCGTTCCGGCACGGCCGGAGCGGTGGTGAAGCCCCGCCCCAGGGGGCGGCGCGGCGCGGGCCGGCCCGGCCCGCCTGCGCCGGCCCGGGCTCGGGCGGAGGACGACGGCATGCCGGGCAGGTTAGGACCGTTGCCCGGCAGCCGGCTCAGGAGGAGCTGGGGGCCTGCTGGGAGCCGTGGGTGCGCCGGCCCAGGCGTCGGGCGGCGACCCAGCGGCGCACCACGGGCAGCGCGGAGAGGACCGCGGCAACGCCCGGCAGTGCCCAGGCGAGCAGGATGAAGCCGCCGGTGCCGTCACCGAAGGTGCCGTCGAGCACCCCCGCGATCACGCACAGGGCCAGCGCGGCGGCCGGCAGGCAGAGCACCAGCCACGAGCGGCCGAGCAACAGCAGGAACGCCCCGACGACCAGCACCACGGCCAGAACGGCCGGGACGGCGATGATCAGCCACCGGTTCCCACTCAGGTCACCCGCGGAGAAAGCCAGCGCGATGAAGCCGAAGAAGGCGACGGCCAGCGCGCTGAGCAGGGCGAAGGGGACGGCGAGGACGGCGGCGAGCGGGGGGCGCCGGCGCACCGGGGCGGCTGCGGAGAAGTGCACGGCCGCACGGTAGGGCCCACGGCCCGGCCGTGGGGTGTCCGTGAGCACCGACGCGCCGCGCTGCGTCCCGCCCGCCCCTCGGGTCACTCACCCTGCCTGAACCCAGGCCCGTACGCGAGGCGTGACCGCGAGGCCGAGTGCCACGACCGGGGTCAGCAGCACCAGCAGTGGGCCCCCCGGTGGAGGTTGCCCGGCCGACGCGGAGTCCAGGACCAGCCATCCGACGAAGGCCGTGGCCGGCACGCAGGCCACGGCCAGGAGGCGCCAGCCCCGACGGCGGAGCAGTCGCACCCCGCCCCACACCTGGGCGACCGCGGCGGCGAGCGGGAGGAGCGCCCACGCCCGGTCGCGGCCGTCGGAGCTGAGGCCGCCGAGCGCCCAGATCACCAGGGCCAGGTAGAGGACGGGCAGCGCGCCGACGACGGCGAGCACCGCGGCACCGACGGCTGCCGTCGGCGCGGGTGCGGCGGGGCGGGGCGCGGCGTCCGGTGGCGGCATGCCGGCAACCGTAGGGCGGTGCGGGCCTCCGGCGGGGAGTTGCCGGAGGCCCTGTGGACAGCCGGTCAGACCGCCGGCTCGGCCTGCCGCCCCGAGGACCGGCGCCACGAACTGTGCAGCCGGGCGTAGACGCCCGGGACGTCGACCAGCTCCTCGTGCCGTCCGCGCTGGACCACCCGGCCGGCGTCCACGACCAGTACCTCGTCGGCCCGCTCGGCGGTGGAGAGCCGGTGGGCGATGGTCAGCGTGGTCCGGCCGGTGGTGAGGGCGTCCAGCGCACGGGTCAGGCGCATCTCGGTGGCCGGGTCGACGGCGCTGGTGGCCTCGTCGAGGACCAGCAGGTCGGGGTCGGCGACGTAGGCCCGGGCGACGGCGACCAACTGCCGCTCCCCCGCCGACAGCGACTCCCCCCGCTGGCCGACGGCGGTGGCCACCCCGTCGGGCAGCCCCTCCACCCAGCCGCCGAGACCGAGGTCGTCGAAGGCGGCCGCGATGGAGGCGTCGGTCATGCCGGGCCTGCCGTAGCGGACGTTGTCGGCGACGGAGGCGTCGAAGAGGAAACCGTCCTGCGGGACCATCACGACGCGCTCCCGCAGCGAGGCGAACGCGACGTCGGTCAGCGGCACGCCGCCGACGAGGACGCGGCCCTCGGTGGGGTCCATCAGCCGGGTGACCAGCTTGGCGAAGGTGGTCTTGCCCGAGCCGGTCTCGCCCACGATGGCCACCCGGGTGCGCGGGGCGATGGCCAGGTCGATGTCGTCGAGGGCCCGGCGGGCGCCGGCGCTGTAGCCGAAGCCGACGTGCTCGAACCGGACGTCCAGCGGGCCCGTAGGCAGCGTGCGGGCCCGGCCCGGGTCGGCGATCGCCGGGTCGCGCACGTCGGGCTCGGTGTCCAGGACGTCGAGCACCCGGCGGAACCCGGCGACGGCGTTCTGCGCCTCGTTGAGCACCTCGCTCGCGGTCTGCACGGGGGCGACGAAGAGGGTGACCAGGAAGAGGAAGGCGACGAGGGTGCCGGCCGAGATGTGGCCGCCGATGCCCAGCAGGACACCGACCACGACGACCGCGGCGTTGGCGACGGCGGCGACGAACTCGCCGCTGACGTAGACCGCAGCGGTGGTCTTCTGGGCGTCGACCGAGGCCCGGTAGTGCCGGTCGATGGCGCGGTCGATGCGGGCCGACGTCCGGCCGCGGATGCCGTAGGCCCGCACCGTCGGGGCGCCGACGACGGACTCAGCGACCGCACCGAGCACGTCGCCGACCCGCTCGCGGACCAGGCCGTAGACGGTTGCCAGCTTCCGTGAGAAGTACTTGACCGCGACGGCGAGCGGGACGAAGCAGACGAGCACGAGGAGGGTGAGCTGCCAGGAGTAGACGGCCATGACCGCCGTCGCGAGGACGAGCTGGCCGACGCTGACCAGGCCGAGGACGCCGCCCCACTGCATGAAGACCGACAGCTGGTCGACGTCGCTGGTGACCCGGGAGACCAGGGAACCGCGGCGCTGGCCCTGCTGGTGCAGCACCGACAGGTCGTGCACGTGGCGGAAGGCGCGCACCCGGAGTCCGGCCAGCGCGGTCTCCGTCGTCCGGAAGAGTCGGACGTTCATCCGGTAGACGGCGACGCTGGTGACCAGCACGACGACGGCGCTGACCGCGACCAGTTCGCGGACCAGCGGGATGTCGGGGCCGCCGGGCGCGCCGAGGCCGCGGTCGAGGGTCTGCTGGACGGCGATCGGGACGACGACCCGGCCGGCGGTGGCGATGAGGGCGAGCAGGAAGGTGACCGGCAGGCCGTGGCGGAACTCCGGCATCATCCGCAAGCCGCGGCGCAGGGTCTGCAGGGCACCTTCCTCACGCTGGTCGGCGGCGAGCAGCGGTTCGGTCATGCCCCCACCTCGGCGGGTTCGTCGGTGCGCTCGGCGAGGTCGGGCGGTTGGTAGGCCTGGATCAGCCGGGCGTAGCCGGGGACCTGGGCCAGCAGTTCGGTGTGGCTGCCGCGGGCGACCAGCCGGCCCCGCTCGAGCCAGACGACCTCGTCGGCCAGGGCGATGGTGGCCTGCCGGTAGGCGACGACGACGACCGTGGCCGGGCGGTCACTGGCGCGCAGGGCGTCGAGGATGCGGGCCTCCACGGAAGGGTCGACCGCACTGGTGGCGTCGTCCAGGACGAGCAGTCGCGGGTGGCGGACGACGGCGCGGGCGAGCGCGAGGCGCTGGCGCTGGCCGCCGGAGAGGGAGGCGCCGCGCTCGCCGACCCGGGTGTCGAGACCCGCGGGCAGGCGGGCGACGAACTCGTCGGCGGCGGCGACCCGCAGCGCCTCGCGGACCGCGTCGTCGTCGACGTCGGCGCCGAGGGTGACGTTGTCCCGGACCGTGTCGTCGAAGAGGAAGGTCGACTGCGGCACGAAGGCGACCTGGCTGCTCACCTCGCCCTCGCGCAGGCGGCGCAGGTCGACCCCGTCGAGGAGGACCTCGCCGCTGTGCGGGTCGACGAGGCGGACGAGCAGGCCGGCGAGGGTGGACTTCCCTGAGCCGGTGGGGCCGACGACGGCGACCGTGCGGCCGGCGATGACGTCGAAGGTGACCCCGGACAGGGTGGCCGGGGCGTCGACGTCGTAGCGGAAGTCGACGTCGCGCATCCCGACGCCGGCACCGCCGGTGCCGGCGGGGGCCGCGTCCGGGCCGTGCGGGGTCTCGCCGGTGGCCTCCAGGACCGGGGTGACCCGGTCGAAGCCGGCGAGCGCGCGCGGCAGGTCGGCCAGCACCCAGCCGATCGCCCGGATGGGCAGGGCGAGCAGGGTGAACAGGTAGGCGATGGAGACCAGCTCGCCGGCGTTCGTGGCGCCGGAGGCGACGCGCTCGGCGCCGACCAGCAGCACGGCGAGGGTGCCCAGGTTGGGCAGCGCCTCCATCATCGGGTCGAACAGGCCCCGGACGCGACCGACGGCGATCAGGCCGTCGCGGAGCTCGTCGGCCTGGACGGCGAAGCGGCGGGTCTCCTCGGTCTCCCGGCCGAGGGTCTTGACCACGAGGGCTGCGTCGAAGCTCTCGTGGGCGATCTCGCTGACCTCGGCACGCAACTGCTGGGCGCGGGCCATGCGCGGCGACATGACCTGGCTGTAGGCCGCGTTGAGGACGAAGACCAGCGGGAACACCACGAGGCCGACGACGGCCAGCAGCGGGTCGGTGAGGACCAGGGCGACCACGGTGACCGCGATCATGACCAGCGCACCGCAGGCGAAGGGCAGCGGGGAGACGAAGAACCAGGCGGACTCGACGTCGGAGTTGGCGTTGGACAGCAGCTGGCCGGTGGGGTGGCGCTGGTGCCAGGACAGCGGCAGGCGCAGGTACTGGCCGGTGACGCGGCGACGGTAGTCGGCCATCAGGCGGTAGCTCATGATGCCGGCGAACAGGCGGCGGCCGAGGATGCCGAGGATCTTGAGCACGGCGACCACGATGATCGCCAGGGCCGCGAGCCAGAGCGCACCGGCGGTGGTGGCGCCGTCGTCGAAGGCCGGCAGCAGGACCCGGTCGGTGATGCCGCCGATGACGTACGCGCTGACCACGGTCATGCTGCCGTAGAGGCTGCTGCCCAGGACGGCGAGGGTGAAGATGCCCGGCTGCTCGGAGATCGCGCGGGCGACGTGCTGGAGCCCGCGGCGCACGACGCGCTTCTGGCTGCGGGCGTGCTCCTCGGCGGTGGCTGCTGCCGGTCGTGGCTCCGCGGCGGTCTCCTGGGGCGGGACCGTGGACTTCCGGGGGCGGGGCACGCGTCTCCTCTTGCTCGTTCAGGCGGTGGTCGCAGCGTACCTGCGGTCGTTACCTCGGATAATTGATTTCCGGGAGGGCCGACTGGGCACCGGGACGACCTGCTCAGTACGTTCCGCCGGGTGAGCAACTCCTCTGCACCACTGTCCCGGACCGAGCGGGCGGCGCTGGCCGACCTGCTGGAGCAGCTGGGACCGGAGCAGCCGACGTGCTGCGAGGGCTGGACGACCCGGCACCTGGCGGCGCATCTGGTGGCGCGGGACCGGCGCCCCGACGCGATGCCCGGGTTGGCGCTGGGCGGGCCGTTCGCGGCGTGGTCGCGGCGGGTGGAGGCGCGGACGCGGACGGGCCGGGACTTCGGACGCCTGGTCCAGGAGGTGCGGTCGGGGCCGCCGGCGTGGGCGCCGACCGCCTGGCCGGCGCTGGACCGGCTGCTCAACACCGCGGAGATGGTGATCCACCACGAGGACGTCCGCCGGGCACAGCCGGGGTGGTCGCCCAGGGAGCTGGCCCGCGAGGTGCAGGACCAGCTGTGGTCGTCGCTGCCATTCCTGGCGCGCGGGCGGGACGCGTCCCGGCCGGCGGGCGGGTTCGTGGTGCGGCGCGACGACGTGCCGGCCGGGACCCCGGGAGCGGAGCTCCGGCTGCGCGAGGGCGAGCCGCTCACGACCGTGGTCGGTGCTCCGCTGGAGGTGCTCCTGTGGGTGAGCGGGCGCCGGGAGTTCGCGCGGGTAGAGGTCACGGGCGGCTGAGGCTCCCGGTCAGAACGGTGGCGGGTGGTCATCGGTCACCTCCGTGCCTATCTGGCCGAGGGTGACTCCGTGCCCGCCCGGCAGGTCGGCCGCTGCTCCGCACCTCGTCGGTGCCGTAGCCCGGTGGTCGGGTGGTGCGGACCTGGCCGGTGGGGGTGGTCCACTCCAGTCCGCCGTCGGGCAGGCCGCGCAGCCGCCAGCCCGGTGCCTGGTGGCTGAGCCGGTGGTGGTAGCGGCACAGGCAGGTCAGGTTCGCCGCGCTCGTGGGACCGGCGGACCAGGGCACGGTGTGGTCCAGATCGGCGCTGGGGGGGCGCGCCCGGCAGCCGGGGAACCGGCATCTGCGGTCACGCGACCGCACGAACCGGTCCAGCGCCTCGCGCGGCGGGTATCCCGGGGACTCCGCCGGCGGCCCCAGCCCCTCGCCCCGGCGCAACCCGCTGGCGTCGGTGAGCGCCACCAGTCGTCCGCGCAGCTCGTCGACCAGCGCGACGTGCGGGCGGTGATCCAACGCCGTGCCGGCCAGCCGTCGGACCCCGAGCAGTTCGGCCAGACCGGCCCGGGCAGCCACCTCCGCGGAGTTCCGCAGCTCCCGCGCCTGCCCGGCCCGGGCCAGGCCCTTCTCCGGATCGCTCGCCGTGTCGCCCGTCCCCTGCACGTCCGGCATCAGCCCCAACGTGGCGGCCAACTGGCGGACCATCGCCGGCGGCACCAGGTCCCCGTCGACCTCACCGGGCTCATCCCCACCCAGCAGCGTCCGCACCGCGGCCACCACCGTCAGCTTCGCCTGCACCGGGGCCAGCCCGTGCTCGCCCGGCCGCAGCACGAGATCGACCAGACAGTGCGCCATCCGCTGCGCGCGGGTCCGCTGATCGCCCTCGGTGACCGCCGCGTCGGCGTACTGCTCCAACGCCGATCGCACCGCCCGCGCCACCGGGGCCGGCAACACCGCCGACAGCGTCGCCATCCCGTCCTCACCCGGGTACACCGACACCCGCCGGTCCCGGATCGTCTGCGCCATCCGCTCCGCGACCGCGGCCGCGTCCAGCTGCTGCACCACTCGCCGCGCCGCCACTCGCAGCTGCGCCGGGGTCTTCCCCGCCACCCGGCCCAGCAGCCGGGCCTCGGCCGCCCCCGTACCGCTTCGGGCAGCGAGGCCACCACCTCGGTCATCACCCGGGCGTGCTCCCAGGAGATCAGCCCCTCCCCCAACGCCGCCAGCGTGCCCGGCAGCCGCTCGTCGAGCACCAGCGACTCCACCAGCAACCGGGTCGCCGCCGCACCGGTCAGCGACAGCGCCACCGCGACCTCATCGACCGCCCACTCACTCACCGGCGCCAGCGCCGCCGGGCGACCCGCCCGGGTCGCCGCAGCCGCGGCCCCCCACTCACCGTCGGGCCGATCCAGTGATGCCGGGCGGCACCGGGCGAACGCCGCCACCGCCCGAGCCCGCTCCGCCGCCGCCCGAGCCAACGACACCTGCGCCGCCCGGGCCCGCGCCAGCTGCTCCGCCCCGGCAGCCACCCGCGCATCCACCTGGGCTGCACGCTCGGCCAGGGCCCTCTCCGACGACGGCCCACCAGCTGCGGCAGACGCCCTGACCCCAACCTGGGAGGGCCGTCCGTGCCAGGCGACAGCCTCATCGACCTCGAGCGACATCGACGCCCCGCCCGCGCGGGCGACCCGCCCCTCCGGCGTCACCAGGTCGATCGGGCACCCGGCCGCCATCCCGTCCGACAGCCGAGCCAGCCGAGCCAGCTCACGCTCCACCACCGACTCACGGTCGGGTCGGTGCGTCATCAGCTGTTCGAACACATGTTCGATACTAGTGCCCCTGCGCGTCCGTGACCAGGGGAAACCTGACCTGTGGACAGGGCGGTGACCCGCGGACCGGTAGGGCGTCCGGCGTCCGGCCGAGCCCGCCGGCTCAGCCGATCGGGTGATCGGCCTCCCGCCGGACCGGCACGCCGGCCGCGGCCAGCGCGTCCTTCACGTCTCCCACCCGCAGTTGACCGAAGTGGAACACGCTGGCGGCCAGCACGGCGTCCGCGCCGGCCTCGACCGCCGGTGCGAAGTGCCCGACGGCGCCCGCTCCCCCGCTCGCGATCAGCGGCACGGACACCTCCCGGCGCACCGCCCGGACCAGTTCGGTGTCGAAGCCGGCCCGGGTGCCGTCGGCGTCCATCGAGTTCAGCAGCACCTCGCCCACCCCCAGCTCGGCGGCCTGCACCACCCACCTCACCGCGTCCCGGCCGGTGCCCCGCCGTCCGCCGTGCGTGGTGATCTCGAAGCCCGAGTCGGTCACCGCGCCGTCCCGGCAGCGCCGGGCGTCCAGCGACAGCACCAGCACCTGGTTGCCGTACCGGTGCGCGATCTCGGCGATCAGCTCCGGCCGGGCCACGGCCGCGGTGTTCACCGCCACCTTGTCCGCCCCCGCGCGCAGCAGCCGGTCGACGTCCTCGACGCTGCGCACGCCACCGCCCACGGTCAGCGGGATGAACACGCTCTCCGCGGTCCGGCGCACGACGTCGTAGGTGGTCTCCCGGTCACCCGAGCTGGCCGTGATGTCGAGGAAGGTCAGCTCGTCGGCGCCCTCGGCGTCGTAGACCCGGGCCATCTCCACCGGGTCGCCGGCGTCGACGAGGTCGACGAAGTTGACGCCCTTGACCACCCGGCCGGCGTCGACGTCCAGACACGGGATGACCCGCACCGCCAGGCTCATGCCCTCACCTCCCTGACCGCGTCGGCCTCGACCTCCACCAGCATCGCCGGGTCGATCAGCGCCGCGACCTGGACCATCGACGTCGCCGGCCGGATCGCGCCGAAGAACTCGCCGTGCGCACGGCCGACCTCCTCCCAGCGGCTGATGTCGGTGACGTACAGCCGGGTCCGGACGACGTCCTCGAGCGCGAACCCGGCCTGCTCCAGCGCCCGGCCGATGCCCTCGATCGCCACCCGGGTCTGCGCGGCGGCGTCTCCCGGGTGCACGACCGCGCCGTCGACGGTCGCCGTCGTCCCGCTCACCCAGGCGCTCGAGCCGAAGACGACGACCCGGCTGTAGCCGACGACGTCCTCCCACGGAGCGCCCGAGCTGATCCGCACCGCACTCATCCGTCCACCTCGACGGTCAGCGCCAGCGCCTCGGGCAGCGTGAACGCCCCCGCGTTCAGCGCCTTGCCGACGATCGCGCCCTCGACGCCGACCGGCACCAGCGCGGCCAGCGCCCGGATGTCGTCCAGGGAGCTGACCCCACCCGAGGCGATCACCGGCCGCGGCGTGGCGGCGCAGACCTCGCGCAGAAGTTCCAGGTTCGGGCCGCGCAGCGTGCCGTCCTTGGTGATGTCGGTGAGCACGTACCGGGCGCAGCCCTCGGCGTCGAGCCGGGCCAGCGTCTCGTACAGCTCGCCACCCTCCTTGGTCCAGCCGCGGGCGGCCAGCCGGGTGCCGCGCACGTCCAGGCCGACGGCGATCCGGTCACCGTGCTCGGCGATCGCCCGGGCACACCACTCCGGGGACTCGAGCGCGGCGGTGCCCAGGTTCACCCGCCGGCAGCCGGTGGCGAGCGCGGCGGCCAGCGACTCGT
>JAOPWG010000306.1 GCA_025965775.1 Modestobacter sp.
GCCGCCGCCTGCTGGCAGACGCTGCCCTCGGGGACGTCGAGCACGTAGGCGCCCAGCTCGTCGAAGCCCATCGGGACGACGCAGTCGACGACGACCTTGCCGGCCAGCGGGGTGGCGAGCTCGGCCAGCGTCGCGGCATGCCCGTCGAAGGGGACGGCGACGATGACCAGGTCGGCCGCGCCGGCGACGTCGGTGTTCGACCCGCCCTGCACCGACACCCCCCCGCCGCCGGCTGCGGCGGTCGCGCGACCGGCGACCTCTGCGGCGACCTCGGTGGCCCGCTCGGCGTTCCGCGAGCCGAGCAGTACCCGCTGCCCGGCGGCGGCCAGTCGGACGGCCAGCCCCCGGCCCTGTGCCCCGGTGCCGCCGAGCACGCCGATCACCAGGTCCTCCACCGCGCGTCCTTCGCTCATCCCAGCCTCCCGTCCCCACGGCCCCGAACCGGGCCGGTGCTGCGCTGATCATGCCCGGGGCCGCCGGGACGGTCGCGGGGGCTCAGTCGGAGCGCTCGCCGCGCTCCCAGGCACGGTCCTCGGCATCGGCCCGCTCGTTGCGCTCGGCCACCTTCTCCAGCGCGTGCTCGGCCTCCGCACGGGTGGCGAACGGGCCGAGCCGGTGCCGCTCGGCGCAGCCGTCACGGGTCTCCACCGCGTGGTGCTTCAGGCAGTAGAACCAGGGCCCTTCGGCCATCGCGGGCCTCCCTCTTTCGTGTGTGTGGGCCCAGCCTGGCACCCCGGCGGTGGCGCCGCCGTCCGTGTCGCCGCGTTCACCAGGACCGACGGGTACCCCCTCCGGATGTAGTACCGCGCACGTCGCGTCCGGATCTGCCCCACGACGGCTGCAGACAAGGCATCCTGCTGCCATGGTCCGGGGGAACAGGCCGAGGAGCCCACTCGACGAGCCGCCCGTGGGATGGTCGCTGGCCGAGGTCGCCCGCGCCGTCCGGGCCGGTGACGACCGGCTGACGGCGTGGTGCCTCGCGGCGTTGCTGGGCGCCGGAGCGGCGCTGGGCGCGCTCAACCTGTTCATCGACGGGGTGCTGCACGACGGAGCCGCCCGGGTGGTCTACGCCGCGACCATGCTGCTGCTGGTCGTGCTCGGCGGCGTGCTGGCGGTCCGGCAGCGCGCCGGCCAGCACGCGGCGTCGATGCTCGTGGTGGCGGGCGACGCCGTCTACGTCGTGGTGGCGGTGACCACGACCGACCCCTTGCTGTACGCACCGCCGCTGATGCTGCTGTTCTGCTGTTTCACCGCCGCCTGGTTCCTGGGCCCGCGCATGCTCACCGTGCACATGCTGCTGGTCGTCGGGGCCTGTGCGGCGGCGTTGTGGAGCAGCTATCCCGACGCGGCGGCGCTCGCGGTCCAGGTGACGGTCAGCTCCGCGGTCCTCGACCTGGTGACCGTCGGCGTCTTCGTGCTGCGGCGGCGGGTGCAGCGACTGCTGGCCCACACCCAGGCGCTGTCCTCCACCGACCCGCTGACGGGTCTGGCCAACCGACGCTGGCTGATCGAGCAGGCGCCCCGGATGTGGCGCCAGGCCCGCCGCGAGGGGCAGCGCGTGGCCGCGCTGGTGCTCGACCTGGACCATTTCAAGCGGCTCAACGACGCCTTCGGGCACGCCGCCGGCGACGAGGTGCTGCGGACCGTGGCCGTGGCGCTGTCGGCGACGGTCCGCCCGACCGACGTGCTCGCGCGGACGGGCGGGGAGGAGCTGGTGGTGCTCGGCCTGGTATCCGACCCTGCCGAGGCCCGTCGGCTGGCCGAACGCCTGCGCCTGGCGGTGTCCACCAGCTGCGTGGAGCACCAGGTCACGGTCTCCATCGGGGTGGCGCTGGTCCGCCCCGGGGACGGTGACGTCGCCACCGACGGGCTGTGGCGACTGGTCGACCGGGCGGACGTGGCAATGTACGACGCCAAGCAGAGCGGCCGGGACCGCGTGTCGATCGCGGGCGGCGCGTCGGTCCCGCGCCCGCGCAACAGCAGCCTCGGGACGGCCTGACCGGACGCCGGTCATCGCCTCGAGCGGTGCTCCGGCCGCAGCTCTGCTTTCCTGCCTGCATGACCCCCTCCGCCGTCTCCCGGCTCCGGGACGCCCAGCTCCCGGATCCCACCGCGACGGTGCCGCTGTCCCTCCGCGAGCAGGCCGACGTCCGCGACCGGTGGTTGACCCAGCGGCTGCTGGACCTGATGCCCGGGCTGATGGACCGGGCCGGCATCGACCTGTGGGTGGTCATCGGCCGGGAGGACAACGAGGACCCGGTGCTCCGCACGCTGCTGCCGGCGACCTGGCTGTCGGCCCGGCGGCGCACCATCCTGCTGTTCCACCGCAGCGACGACGGCGTGACGGCAGCCGCGGTCTCCCGTTACCCGATCGGGCAGTTCCTGCCGGCCTGGGAGCCCGACGACATCCCGGGCCTGAGGCCCGAGCAGTCCCAGTGGGCCGCGCTGCGCCGGTTCGTCGACCAGGCTGCGCCGCAGACCATCGGGGTGGACGTGTCCCCCGTCTTCGCCCACGCCGACGGGCTCTCGCACACCGAGCACCGGCTGCTCATGGCGGCGCTCGGGCGGCACGCCGACCGGGTGGTGTCGGCCGAGGCCCTCGCGGTGGGGTGGCTGGAGGTGCGGCTGCCCGAGGAGATCGCCGCCCTGCACGCCATGAACCGGCTGGCGCACCAGGTCATCGGGGAGGCCTACTCCCCCGCCGTCATCACCGTCGGGCAGACCACCGCGCTGGACGTGGCGTGGTGGATCCGGCAGCGGTTCGCCGACCTGGGCGTCGACGGCTGGTTCCAGCCGACCGTGGGCCTGCAGCGCGCCGGGACGCCGCTGGCCGACGAGCGGGGCACCGTGCTGCGGGGGGTGCCCTACGACGCAGTCATCTCCCCCGGCGACCTGGTGCACTGCGACGTCGGCCTGACCAGCCTGGGCCTGACGACGGACACCCAGCGCAACGGCTACGTGCTGCGGCCGGGCGAGACCACCGCCCCGGCCGGTCTGTCGGCGGCACTGGCCGTGGGCAACCGGATGCAGGACCTGACCACCGCCGGGCTGCGGCCCGGGCGCACCGGCGACGAGGTGCTGGCCGCCGCCCAGGCCGCGGCCGCTGCCGAGGGCATCGACGGGGACGTCTACTCCCACCCGGTGGGCGTGCACGGCCACGGGGCCGGCCCGGCGATCGGCATGTGGGACCAGCAGGACGGCGTCCCCGGCGCGGGTTCGGCACGCCTGCACCTGGACACCGTCTACGCGCTGGAGCTCTGCGTACGGGTGCCGGTGGCCGAGTGGGGCGGCCAGCTGGTCCGGATGGCGCTGGAGCAGGGCATCGCCCTCACCGCCGCCGGGGTGGAGTACCTCGACGACCGGCAGACCGAGCTCATTCTCATCCCGTCGGCCTGAGCACGTCGGGTTCCCGGACGGCGGCGAGCTCCCGCACCTGGCCGGGACGGCGAGCGGCCACGCGCTGTAGGGGGCGGCGCGCTCGACCTTCACCGCCGCAGGGGTGACCCCTGGCTGACGGTTACGCCTACACCAGCTACCGGTACACCAGCTACCGGTCGCGCTCGCGGGCCGCTCGCGTCTCGCGGTCGTTGTACTTCTGCAGCGCCTCGACCAGCTCGTCCTTGCTCATCTTCGAGCGACCCTCGATGCCGGCATCCTTGGCCAGCTCATAGAGGTGCTCCTTTGAGGCATTTTCATTGACGCCACCGCGCGTCGGGTGCGGGTCATCAGCGCCACCCTCGGAGTGCTTGTCCAGCGGCCCACTACTTCCCCGTGGAGACCAGTGGTCGCCGACCTTCTCGTGGGTGTGCTTGACGGCCGACCAGGCCACCCGGTTGGCACGCTGCTCGTCGCCGTACTCCTCGGCGGCCGAATCGTGCGCCTTGGCGAAGGTCCGCTGGGCCTTCTCGTCCGAGCGCTGCAGGGTGCTCGGAATCTCCACGGGCTTCGCGTCGCCGCTCTTCGTCGTCTTCGGCACAGCTCCTCCTTCACGTCCGACGGCCCCGGGTACCCAGGTCAGCGCACCGTCACTCGCCGAGGAACCGGCTCCAGTGCGCCCGCTCGGCCTCGGTCATCGCCCGGGGGGTGTCGGTGGCGAAGTCGAACGTCACCATGACGGCGACGGCGCGGATGGCCACCTGGTGGTCCTGCACCAGCTCCTGCCGGACGGTGAAGGACGTGGTGCCGATCCGGGTGACCGCGGTACACACCACCAGCCGCTCACCGGTCCGGTAGTACAGCTGCCGGAGGTAGTCGACCTCGAGCCGGGCGAGGATCAGACCGGGCGCCTCGGGGAGGTCGGCGAGCATCGCGAGCCGGGCGTCCTCGAGCAGGCTCAGCGCCCGCGCGTGGTTGACGTGACCGAGGGAGTCCGGGTCGGACCAGCGGAGCTGGACGAGGTGCTCGTGCACGTCAGACGGTGTCGTCGGACTGGCGGTGACCGCCCTGGGCGTCGTCGGCGTCGGCGTGCACGGTGCGCTCCTCGGACTCGGCCAGGATCACGGCAGCCTGCACCTTCGGGTCGAGGTCGCCCTGCGCCGGGTCCAGGTCGCCCTCCACGGCGAGCTCCTCCGGCAGCAGGTGCGACCGGGTCGCCACGTTCTGCTCGGTGACGTTGGCCAGGGCCTCGGGGGACGGGTCCTTCATGTCAGGCATGCGGGCATTGTTACCCACCCGCGCCGCCCCGACCCGCGGTCCCCTGAGGACCCGTGCCACGGTCAGAAGCGGTGCTGCTCGGTCCCGATCCCCAGGGCCGCCGAGACCTCCTGCACGTTCTCGAACGTCTGCCCGGCCGGCAGCCGGTGCAGCGCGGAGAGCACGGTGTCCAGTGCGTTCGACTCCTGCGCCTTGGCGATCAGCGCGTCCCGGTCGGCGGGCCACACCTCCTTGCCGAGCGCCTCGGCGATCTGCGCGCGCCGCTCGACGTCCGCGGGGTCGATGCCCGCGGGGGTGCCTGCCTGGTGGGGGTCGCTCATGGTGCTCCTATCCCTGGGTCAGCCGGCGGGTCCGGCTGGGGTCTGGTCGCCGACGCGTGCGTCAGCTGGGGGTGGAGGCGTCGGTGTAGCGGAGGACGGCGGCCACCGGGATGTCGCCGGGCATGGCCGCCCGCGGCAGCACCACGACCCCGGCGCTGCTGCCCTCGGCCGCGGCCAGCAGCGCCCGGTCGGCCGGGACCTGATGGGCGGCAGAGACGCCCATCCGAGCCAGGTCGGCGGCGTCGACGCCCAGTTCCAGCGCCGTGTTGCCGACGAACAGCACCTCCCGGTCCGGCCGGTCGGCCAGCAGCAGGGTCTCCACCTGAGACTTCCGCAGCGCCTTGACGACCAGTGCCGTCCCGGTGACGGCCAGGCCGTGGGCCGAGGCCGCCTCGACCTGCTCGAGCACGCGCGCGTCCTCCCGGGCCTCGTGCTCGGCGACCAGTTCGGCGGCACGCCGCCCGATCGGGGCCCGGTCGGCCCCGGCGGCCCGGCCGCCCTCGTCCATCTGGACCAGCACGTCGGCCACCCGGGAGGTGACCCGGTCGGCCAGCACGGCGCGGGCGCGCTCCTCGCCGGCCAGCAGCACGAAGCGGGCGCCGGTCTGCCCGACGAGCCGGTCGACGATGGCGGCCACCTCGTCGGCGTTGTCGATCCACACGTTCTCCGCCGCGTGCTGGTACTTCAGGTGCGCCCAGCCGCCGCCGGGGACCTTGCGCATGTGCAGCGTGTCGCCCTCGACGCTGGTCTCCAGCGCCGGGTGTCCGGGCTCGGTCACCACGGTGATGTCCGCGCCCACCCGGTCGGTCACGACGACCAGGTGCGGCACCCGGCCGGGCAGCTGCCGCAGCACCGGCAGCAGGTCCGGCTGGGGCGACCACTCGACCACCTCCGTGCGGGGAGCGCCGACCAGGGGGGCATCGACCAGCACGTTCCCACCGGCGTCGACCACCACCGCCCGACCGCGCAGCATCCCGGCCGTCCCACCCTCGTTGCCCTCGAGGAGGCGGGCCCGGACCGCCTCGACCGCCGCCTCCGGGGCACCCTGCCCGGCCAGTCGCTCGCTGATCGCCCGGACCCGCAGGTCGAGCTCGGTGTCCCCGGTCTCGGTGGTGTGGGTGACGTCGGCGCACACCGTGGCGAAGGGACCGGATGCGCTGAGTACGCGGTGCAGGAAGGTGGTGTCCATGGTCAGCCGTCCGTTCCTCTCGGGCATGGGCCGGCGCGCCCTTGGCTGGGGCGACCGGCACCCGCGCCCTACCCGGTCCCCGGAAGCGCACACCCGGCGTGTCAGCACGGCTGCGGCGGGTAGGCCGACCGGGACAGCATCGGCCCCGAGCCGAGAGGAACCGGGATGACCGACCGCGACGACCTCCCGTTGCCCGACTACGACCACCTGCCCGTGGGGAGCCTGACCTCCCGCATCCGGACACTGCACGCCGACGGCCTGCAGGCCGTCCTCAGCTACGAGAAGGCGCACGCCAACCGGGCGCAGGTGGTCTCCGCGATCAACCACCGGATCAGCGGTCTCCGGGCCGGCGGGCAGCCCTCGGGCGGCGCGCCGGACGCCGCCCAGCCGGAGGCGGCCCCGGCACCCGCCGGTGGTTCTGCGGCCTCGACCGCCACCGCCGGCCCGCCGGTCAACCCGCCATCCCACGGCGACCCGACCAACCCCGCGCAACCCCGCGGCTGACGCACCCACGGGCCGGCCGCGTACCCGCGGGGCCGGCTCAGTCGGGTTCGGCAGCGTTGTAGCGCTGCAGCGCGGAGGCGAACGCAGCGAGCTCCTCGTCGCTCCAGTCCACGACCCGCCGCGCCAGCTCGGCCCGCTGCAGCCTCGCCGCCCCGTCGAGCAACGCCCGGCCGGCGTCCGTGACGCGCAGGACCTGTCCCCGACCACGGGCCGGGTCAGGGGCCCTGGCCACCAGGCCCCGGCGCTCCAGGTCGCCGACCTGCCGGCTCACCGTGGACTTGTCCAGCCGGTAGAGAGCGGCCAGGTCGACGCTGCGGCAACCCTCCTGGCCCTCGATCGAGCTGAGCATCGAGTACGCCACGAACGGCAGTTGCTGCTGGAGCCGCGAGGGCAGACCGCGGACCCGGCGGGCGAAGACGGTGAGCTCGCGTTGGACAGCGGCAGAGATCTCATCCCGGGGCATGCACCCTCCCGCACATAGGTTGTAGAATGCAACAGACGGGGTTGTAAACTACAACGTAGCAGAGGGGGAGTGCCGGATGAGCACCCATGCGACGACCGGAGTCGCACCCGCCCGCGCCGTGGTCCGGCACGTGGTCAGCCACCTGGTCGTCCCGGTGCTGCTGGCCACCGGGATGGCGCTGGCCTACCTCGGTGCGTTCCACCAGCCCGAGCCGCACGCCCTCCGCATCGACGTCGTCGGCAGCGGCCCCCAGGTCGCCACCCTGGCGCAGGGCCTGCAGAACAAGTTCGGCGACGCCGCCGCCGTGCGCACCGTGGCCACCGCCGACCAGGCCCGCGACGAGCTCCGCCGGCTGGAGATCGCCGGTGCCTACCTCCCGGACCCGACGTCGCCCACGCTGATGCTGGCCACGGCGGGCTCGGACACCACCGCGGTGACCGTCCAGCGGATGCTGGGGCCGGTCGCGCTCGCCTCGGGTCAACCGCTGCGGGTGGAGGACGTCGTCCCCACCGACGCGACCGACCCCACCGGCCAGGGCGCCTTCTTCTACCTGGTCGCCCTCAGCGTCGGGGGTTACAGCGCGGCGATCGCCATCGGCGCCGCCTCGGCGGGCCGGCTGCGGATGCGGCTGCGGGTCGCCCTGGGCATCGGTGCCGCAGCGGTCATCGCCGCGGTGACGACCGTCGTCGCCGGGCCGCTCTACGGGGCACTGCCCAGCTCCGGCTGGGCCATCGGCGCGCTCGCGTGGCTCTACGTCGGAGCTGTGGTGTTCATCGGTATCGGGCTGCACACCTTCCTCGGCCGGTGGACGACGCTGGCCCTGGTCTCGATGTTCGTGATGCTGAACTTCACCTCCGCCGGTGGCGTCTTCACCCCCGCCCTGCAGCCGGGCTTCTTCGCCTCGCTGCACAGCTTCTGGATCGGGTCGGGCCTGCTGGAGGCCAGCCGGCGGTTGCTGTACTTCCCCGAGCTGGGCATCGGCCGTGAGGTCCTCGTGCTGGTGCTCTGGGCGCTGGCCGGCCTGGGGCTCACCGCGGTCGCGGCGCTCGTGGAGGGCCGGCGGCGGGACCGGACAGCGCCGGCCCAGGGACGCCACGAGGCGCCGGACACGCCCACCGGCGCGGACGCCACGCCCGCCACCCGGGCCGACGTCCCGGCCGGAGCCCAGGCCGGGACCCAGGCCGGGACCCAGGCCGGGACCCAGGCCGGGGAGGAGATCGAGGAGGAGATCGAGGAGTCGGTGGTCGCCTGAGCCAGGTCCCCGGTCCTCGCCGGCGAGGACCGCGTCGCCGGCGCCGACCCGCATAGACTTGGGGCGGTCTCGGCGCAGGTCCCTCCTCGGCTCGCTGCACGGGTTCGACGAGAGAGAGAAGGACGGCGTGGAAGACCAGCTCGAGCAGCACGGTGCCGTGGCGGTACGGCCGGAGCGCGGCGGCGGGGCGAACCCGGCGGTGCTCACCCAGGCCGCCCGGCGGCGCACGTTCGCCGTCATCAGCCACCCCGACGCCGGCAAGTCCACCCTCACCGAGGCCCTCGCCCTGCACGCCCGGGTGATCGGCCAGGCCGGTGCCGTGCACGGCAAGGCCGGACGGCGGGGCACGGTGAGCGACTGGATGGAGATGGAGCGCGACCGCGGCATCTCCATCACCTCCGCCGCCCTGCAGTTCGCCTACCGCGACGCCGTGGTCAACCTGCTCGACACCCCCGGGCACGCGGACTTCTCCGAGGACACCTACCGGGTGCTCACCGCCGTCGACGCGGCCGTGATGCTGATCGACGCCGCCAAGGGCCTCGAGGCGCAGACCATGAAGCTCTTCGCCGTCTGCAAGCACCGCGGCATCCCGATCATCACCGTGGTCAACAAGTGGGACCGCCCCGGCCTGGACGCCCTGGCGCTGATGGACGAGATCCAGGACCGGACCGGCCTGGTCCCTACCCCGCTGACCTGGCCGGTCGGCATCGCCGGCGACTTCCGCGGCGTGCTGGACCGCCGCGACGGCAGCTACCGGCACTTCACCCGTACCGCCGGCGGCGCGACCATCGCCCCGGAGGAGGTGCTCACCGCCGAGGAGGCGCTGGGCCGCGAGGGCGGCGCGTGGACCCAGGCGCTCGAGGAGTCCGAACTGCTCGCCGAGACGGGCGCCCAGCACGACCAGGAGCTCTTCCTGGCCGGGGCCAGCACGCCGGTGCTCTTCGCCTCCGCCGTCTCCAACTTCGGCGTCGGCCAGCTGCTGGACACCCTGGTCGACCTGGCCCCCGCTCCGGCCGACCGGCCGGACGTCCAGGGCAGGCCGCACCCGCTGGACGCCCCGTTCAGCGCCTTCGTCTTCAAGGTGCAGGCCGGGATGGACACCGGGCACCGGGACCGGCTGGCCTACATCCGGGTCTGCTCGGGTGTCTTCGAACGCGGCATGGT
>JAOPWG010000316.1 GCA_025965775.1 Modestobacter sp.
GCGGGGCGCTCGGCGACCCGGGCCGCCGGACGGGGCGCGGCGGGATGGACCGGCGGGCGCTGGGCCAGCCGGGCGGCACGCCGGGCCGCGGTTCGACGCTCCCGCTGGGCAGCGGCCCGCAGCACCATCAGGTAGCCCACGACCGCCATGTCGAGCAGCACCTGCGGGGCCCACAGCCACGGGCGGTAGGTCAGCGCACCGACCAGCACCAGCAGGGTCAGCCCGACCAACCCGGCCAGCGTGCGCCGGCGCACCGCGTGCACGTCCACCTTCAGCTCCCCGGTGGTGCGCAGCACGTCACGGTCGATGGTCACCCGCTCGGTCTCCGCATGGACGACCGGGTCCACGGTCCGCCGCCGTTGCAACGTCCGTCCTGAGTCAGCCGCACCAGCTCCCACCGACCGCGAATCGCCCCTGGTGACCACCATCGGCACCAGTACGACGAACCACAGCACGACGAGAGCGGCCAGCAGCACGCCCGATCCCATCACCGAACACCCCGATCCATCCCTGGCACCCTGCGACCCCGATCCCTGGGGCCACACGAGTCACATCTGTCACTCGGGAGTCAAGGTAAGGGCGCCGCCTGCCGATGAGAGGGACGCGCTCCGGTGTGTCGCTGCCAGATTGGTCGACGCACCGGCGTGTCGTGCACCCCTGACCGTGCCCGCGCGGTGGGCGATGGCACCCACTGGACGAACCGGCCGGGGAACGTCCAGGCACTCAGCCCCCGGGGAGCGGTCCGGACCTCGCCTGCCACCGGGCGAGCACCCCTCCCGGCGCGTCCTCGGTCACCAGGGCGTAGCCCAGGTGGTCCCGCCACGCGCCGTCGATGTCCAGGTAGTCCCGGAACATCGCCTCCTGACGAAAGCCGAGCCGTTCCACCAACCGCCGGCTGGGCCCGTTCTCCGGCCGGATGTCGGCCTGCAGACGGTGCAACCCGGCCGGTCCGAAGGCGTGGTCGCAGACCAGCGCCACCGCCAGCGAGCCCACCCCACGCCCGGCGACCGCGGCGTCCAGCCAGTAGCCGAGGTGCCCGGAGCGCAGCCCGCCACGCACGATGTTGTCCACAGTCACCTGGCCGGCCAGCCGGCCCTCGTACCAGATGGCGAAGGGCAGCGACGTCCCCGCCCGGGCCCGGCGGGTGACGGCCCGCCGCATCGCACGGTAGGCCGCCGGGGTGTGCCGCTCGCGCCAGGGCACCGGGGCCGAGGGCTCCCAGGGAGACAGCCAGGCCTCGTTCGCCAGCCGCAGCCGCACCCAGTCCCACGTGTCACTGCGACGCAGAGGGAGCAGCTCGACCGGCCCCCAGCCCAGCCGAGCCGGCCACCCGGGGCGCCGCTCGGGGTCCAGGTCAGCCCCCGAGCAGCATGGGCATGACCGTCACCAACCCGCCGGCGGACACCTCGGTGACGTCCTCGTCGACCACGATCAGGCAGTTGGCGCGCGCCATCCGGGCCAGCATCGCCTGATCGCCGTCCCCGATCGGCTCGACCACGTAACCACCGTCGGGGTGGCGCATGACCTGCCCGTGCAGGTACTGCCGGTAACCCAGTGGCGAGAGCAGCTGCTGGGCGGACACCGCCTGCACGGTCCGCCGGAACAGCTGCCGCTTGCCCAGCATCAGCCGGATGGCCGGTCGCACGAACACCTCGAAGGCCACCAGCGCGGCCACCGGCTCGCCGGGCACGCAGATGACCGGGACGTCCTGGGGGCCCAGCCGGCCGAAGGCGTGCAGCGGACCCGGGTGCATGGCGACCTGGGTGAAGGACATCCCCCCGAGGGAGTGCAGCGCCTCCTGCAGCGGGTCGACGCCGCCGCTGGCGAAGGTGCCGGCGATCAGCACCACGTCGCTGCGCAGCAGCTGGCTCTCCAGCAGGTCGGTCAGCCGACGCGGCTCGTTGGGCAGG
The DNA here is from genome assembly GCA_025965775.1 of Modestobacter sp. Taxonomy (GTDB): domain Bacteria; phylum Actinomycetota; class Actinomycetes; order Mycobacteriales; family Geodermatophilaceae; genus Modestobacter. Next base: position 1,911 of record JAOPWG010000316.1, read on the forward strand.
ATGCCGGCGCGGTAGGCCTCCGCCCCGGCGTCGCGCGCGGCCGCGGCCAGCGCATAGCTGTTGACGTCGACGACCTGGCCCGGGCCGGGCGGCGTGCCGACGTCGACCAGCTCGCCGCCGGCACAGAGCACCGAGACCCGCGGGCGGGGGCGCACCGACACACGTTCGCGGCCGACGGCGGCCAGGAGGCTGATCTGGGCCGGGCCGATCGGGGTGCCGATCTGCACGGCGGTGTCGCCCGGTGCGACGTCGTCCCCGGTGCGACGCACGTAGCTGCCCGCGGCAAGCGCCGCGTAGACCGCCACCCGGGCCGAGCCCTGGTCGGTCCAGGCCGCGGGGACGACGACGTCGGAACCCGTGGGCATCATCGCGCCGACGGCGACCTTCTGGGCCAGCCCGCCGCTGATCGAGGCCGACTCACCGGACCCGGCGATGCTCTCCCCCACCACGGCCAGCTCGACCGGCGCCTCGACGGTCGCGGCCGCGACGTCGACCGACCGGACGGCGTACCCGTCCAGGCCGGCCTGGTCGAAGGCCGGCAGCGCCCGCGAGCTGGTCACCAGCTCGGCGCAGAGCAGGCCCTGGGCGTCCAGCACGGCCAGCTCGATGGGGTCCGGCTGCGGCACCGCGCCGAGGATCTCGTCCAGGTGCTGCTCGACGGTGCGCATCCGGATCACCGACACGTCGACCGATCCGGAGTCGCCCGAGGGATCCGGCGCCCGGTCACCGGAGGAGACGGCCGGGGAGGGCACCCGCTCGGCGGCGAAGACCGACCGGTCGACCTGCACCGTGTCGTGGCTGCCCCCACCCCCCGGCAGCCGGTCGGCCAGCTGGGTCTCGGCGGCGGCGCGGGGCACCGGGGTGCCCTGGCCCAGATCGAGCTGGGTGGTGTCCCGGGCACCGCCCCGGAACCACCCACGTGACTTGTCCTCGGTCATCTCCACCACCGTCGTCGCACCGCCGTCATCGCCCGTCCGCGGCCGGGGTCCCCGGCCGGAGCCGCCCTCGACGGACCTCCCGATCTGCGATGGTGCCCCCTCGGGCCGCCGGTCAGGACGGCGACGCGCCCTCGGGGGGCAGGTCGGCGACGAACTTCCGCAGCCACGGCCGCAGCTGCGGGCCCAGGTCCTCTCGCTCGACGGCCAGTTGGACGACGGCCTTGAGGTAGTCCAGCCGGTCGCCGGTGTCGTAGCGGCGCCCGGAGAAGACGACCCCGTGCACCGGGACGCCGTCGTCCACCAACCGGACCAGGGCGTCGGTCAGCTGGATCTCCCCACCGGCGCCGGGCTCGGTGAGGCGCAGCGCGGCGAAGACCTCCGGCGGCAGGACGTAGCGGCCGATGATCGCCAGCGTGCTGGGCGCCTGGTCGGCCGGGGGCTTCTCCACCAGGCCGGTGATCCGCACGATGGAACCGCCGGAGGAGGACTCGTCGACGGCCACGGCGCCGTACTTGCTGATGTTGTCCGCGCCCACGTCCAGCAGCGCGATCACCGCGCCGCCGTGCTCGGCCTGAACGGCCAGCATCTCCTCCAGCAGGAGGTCGCGGGCGTCGATGAGGTCGTCGCCGAGGAGCACCGCGAAGGGCTCCTGCCCGACGAACGCGGCCGCCTGCAGGACCGCGTGCCCGAGGCCCTTGGCCTCGCCCTGGCGGACGAAGTGCACCTG
>JAOPWG010000330.1 GCA_025965775.1 Modestobacter sp.
CGGTGACCGTGGAACCCCAGTAGTCGCGGTAGGCGTGCACCGTGGCCGACGGCTCGATCTCCACCCGGGACCGCAGCGTGGTCTGCCGGCTGCTGTTCTCCGGGGTCATCCGGGCCTCGTTGTAGGAGGAGCGCACCGGGCCGCCGTAGCGGAACTCACTGCGGTGCACGACCTGCAGCCGCCACCGGTCGCCACCGTTCCGCACGGCGCCCGGGGACTGCACCTGCGACTGGACGGTGCGGGCCTGGACCTGGCTCTGCGACTGCGGCACCGCGCTCACCCCACGCCTTCCGGCACCCAGATCTGGGGTGCCTGCTCGGTGAAGAACCGGTTGGTGACGGCTTCGCTGGCCAGGGAACAGGTGCGCTGCAGCTCGTCCAGGCGGACCGGCAGCGTGGCCAGGATCTCGTCGGTCTGCATGAACTCCAGCATCGTCCGGGCCCGCCCGACGATGCGGTGCGCCTCGCCGGCGACGCCGATCCGGTGCCCCTCGCGGACGTTGGCCCGCTCCAGCTCCGCCAGGCAGCCCTCGGCCTGCTCGAGCGCGGCGAACACCGAGCGCGGGAAGAGCCGGTCCAGCAGCAGGAACTCCGCGGCCCGGCTGGAGTTCACCGCACCGCGGTAGGTGCGCAGGTAGGGCTCGTAGGCGCCGGTCGAGCGCAGCACCAGCGTCCAGGACGGCGCGGAGTCGCCGGCGAGCACCCGGGTGGACAGCATCCGGGCGGTCATGTCGACCCGCTCCAGCGACCGGCCGAGGATGAGGAACAGCCAGCTCTCGTCCCGGCTCATCGTGGCGTCGGCGAGGCCGAAGACCATCGCCGAGCGCTCCCGGACGAACCGGAACAGCGAGTGCGGGCCGTACCTGCGCGCCATCGTGCGCTGCTGGGGCAGCGCGTTGTGGGTGACGTTGAGCGACTCCCAGATCTCCGCCGACAGCACCTCGCGGGCGCCGCGGGCGTTCTCCCGGGCCGCCGACAGCGCGCCGACGATCGAGCTGGGGCTGCTGCGGTCGAACGCCAGGGTGGCCAGCACCCGCTCGGTGTCGGCCTCGCTCGGGTCGCACGGCGCGCCCATCAGCGCCAGCAGGTTCCCGCAAGCGCGGCGCTCGTCGATCCACGGGTCCTCGACCAGGCGCTGGGTGTGCACGTCGAGGATGCGGGCGGTGTCGTCGGCCCGCTCCACATAGCGGCCGATCCAGAACAGCGACTCGGCGATCCGGCTCAGCACGGCTGACCACCGCGACGAACCCGATCGTCGCCACCAGCGGCCGGCCCCTCCCAGAGGCTCGGCACGAGCTTGCGAGTGTCGAGGAGGGAGGGGTCCTTCGACTGTTGCTGCTGCTGGCCCTGGGCGATGGCGTTGTCGTTGACCGGTCCGGGATCCTGGGCGGGCGGCTCGCCGGGCAGGTCGGCGGTGGTGAACTCGATCCGGGTCACGTCGGCGGCGGGCGCCGGTTCGGCGACCGGCCGCGGCGGGGAGATGACCCAGGTGTCCTTGGAGCCACCGCCCTGGCTGGAGTTGACCACCAGCTCGCCCTCGGGCAGCGCGACCCGGGTCAGCCCACCGGGCAGCACCCACACCTTGGAGCCGTCGTTGATCGCGAACGGGCGCAGGTCGACGTGGCGGGGGGCGATCCGGCCGTTGATCAGGGTCGGCGAGGTGGACAGCCCGATCGGCTTCTGCGCGATCCAGTCCCGGGGCGAGGCCCGCACCTTCGCCGCCAGCTCCTCCAGGGTCCGCTGGTCGGCGCGGGGCCCGATCACGAGGCCCTTGCCGCCGGAGCCGTCGACCGGCTTGAGCACCAGCTGGTCCAGCGCGGAGAGCACCCACTCGGTGGTGTCGACGTCGTCGAGCCGGTAGGTGTCGGCGTTGGCCAGCACCGGCTCCTCGGCCAGGTAGTAGCGGATGAAGTCGGGCACCCAGGTGTAGAGCAGCTTGTCGTCGGCGACGCCGTTGCCGACCGCGTTGGCGATGGTGACCCGGCCGGCGCGCGCGGCGTTGAGCACCCCGGCGCAGCCGATGACCGAGTCGGAGCGGAAGTGGACCGGGTCGAGGAACTCGTCGTCGATGCGGCGGTAGATGACGTCGACGCGCTGCTGGCCGTCCGTCGTCCGCATGCTGACCTGGCCGCCGGAGCAGACCAGGTCCCGGCCCTCGACGAGCTCGACGCCCATCTGCCGGGCGAGCAGGGCGTGCTCGAAGTAGGCGGAGTTGTAGACACCGGGGGTGAGCAGGACGACGGTCGGGTCGGCGACGCTGGTGGGCGCGGAGGCCTTGAGCGCGGCCAGCAGCTTGGCCGGGTAGTCCGAGACCGGCTGGATGCGGTGGTCGCCGAACAGCTCGGGGAGCACCTGGCTCATCGCGGCCCTGTTGGTGATGACGTAGCTGACGCCCGACGGGGAGCGGAGGTTGTCCTCCAGCACCCGGAAGTCGCCGGCCTCGTCGCGGACCAGGTCGATGCCGCTGACGTGCACCCGGACGCCGTTGGGTGGGACCAGCCCGTGCGCGGCGCGGTGGAAGTGGGCGCTGGTGGTGATGACGCTGCGCGGCACGACCTCGTCGGCGAAGCACTGGCCCGCCCCATAGACGTCGGCCAGGAACGCCTCCAGCGCGTGCACCCGCTGGGCGACGCCGCGCTCGATCAGCGACCACTCGTCCGGGCCGATGACCCGGGGCACGATGTCCAGCGGGAAGGGCTGCTCCTCCCC
>JAOPWG010000354.1 GCA_025965775.1 Modestobacter sp.
CGTGCTTCAGCCCGTCCCCGTACCGGAACGACCGGCGCAACCGGCCCTCGCAGGTGAAGCCCGCAGCGGCGGCCACCCGGCCGGAGGCGACGTTCTCCACCGCGTGCAGCAGCTCGATCCGGTCCAGTTCCAGCGCCGGGAACGCCCAGCCGCAGACCGCGACGACCGCTCGCGCGGCCACCCTGCGGCCCCGGGCGCCCGGGGCCGTCCAGTAGCCGATCTCGGCGTCACCCTGGACCGGGTCGATGGAGTGCAGCGAGACCGAGCCGAGCAGCTCGCCGTCCGCGGCCCGGGTCATGGCGAAGGAGGCGTGGTCGCCGGCGCCCCAGTCCGCCCGGCGGGCGAGCATGGCCACGACGTCGTCCCGCGAGTCCGACCCGGCGCCGTTCCACAGCCGGATGGCCGGGTCCTGCAGCGCCACCCAGACCGCCGGCACGTCGTCCTCACGCCACGGGCGGAGCAGCAGCTCCCCCGCCGGCAGCTCGAACGGTTCCATGGCCTCAGGGTGTCAGCCTGCGGCGGCGCCCCGGACGCCGGAGACGACCCGCTCCCCGGCCGGCGTCGGCTGCACCAGCCTGGACCTGACGGTGACGTTCCTGCCGGCGACCACCGTGGACACCGGCCGCAGCCGGGAACCCAGGTCGGCCGACCCGGGATCCCGGTCGCGCAGCTCGGTCTCAGGCGGGCAGGGGGACCGAGACGCCGATGCCGCCCTTGGTCTGCGCGCCGTAGCGGGCGATCTCGGCCTCCAGGTCCAGCGGCAGCGTGGTCACGCCGGCCGCCTCGACCTCCGGGGTGATCAGGTGGGCCGGCAGCAGCCAGGAGACCTCGAACTCGATGCCGTCAGGGTCCTGGGCGTAGAGCGCTTTGGTGGTGGCGTGGTCGGAGGCGCCGACCAGCGCGCCGGCCTGCACCAGCCGGCCGCGGATCCGGGCGAGCTCGGCGAGCGTGTCGACCTCCCACGCCAGGTGGTAGAGGCCCACGGTGCGCCGGCCCGCCTCCGAGGCGCCCGCGCCGGCCCCCACGGCGAACAGGCCCAGGTCGTGGTCGTTGGTCGACCCCTCGGCCTGCAGGAAGACCGCGCGACCGGGTATCTCGACCTTCACCCGGAAGCCGAGGACGTCGCGGTAGAAGGCCGAGCTGCGCTCGACGTCGCGGACGAAGAGAACGGCGTGGTTGAGGCGCTGCACGGGCATGGCGGGCTCCTGCTGACGGGGTGGGTGGTGCGTGTCGTTGGCATCAACTTACATGAAGGTTCAAGCATTCCGCCCGTCCAGCGACCGCCCGAGCGGCTGACGTGGTCTGATCTGCCGGTGACCGCCCCGATCGCCGTCCGCCCGGCCACCCGGCCCGACGTGCCGCGGCTGGCCGCCACCCTGGCTGCGGCCTACCCCGATTACCGCTGGACCTCCTGGGCGTTCCCCGAGGACGGGCGCGCCCAGCGGCTGCACCGCTGGGCCGAGGTGTGCGCCGGGCTGGCCGGCGTCGACGCCGGGACGACGTGGGTCACCGACGGCGGCGCGAGCGTGGCGGCCTGGACGGCGCCCGGCGCACCCCCACCGGCCGCCGACCTGCAGGCGGTGCTCGACCGGGACCTGCCCAAGGCCTTCGGCTCCCGGCACCGGGTGGTGCTGGCCAGCGAACTGCTGGCCGCGCCGGGCAAGCCGGCGGAGCCGCACTGGTGGCTGGATGCCGTGGGCACCCGCCCCGCCAACCGGCACGCCGGGCTGGGGGCGGCCGTGCTGCAGCCCGTCCTCGACCGGTGCGACGCCGACGGGTTACCGGCCGCCCTGAGCGCCTACACGTCGACCGCCGTCCGCTGGTTCGGTCGCTTCGGCTTCACCGTCACGCACTCCACCCGGACGGCGGTGGACCACGAGCTGCCGGTGTGGACCATGGTCCGACCACCACGTCGGGACGGCTGAACCCGTGCGCTCCCCGCTGTCCACGCTGCGGTCGCTGGCCCGCCGCTACGAGCGCGAACTCGTCTGCGGCCGCTGCCGGGCCGTGCTGGCGTGGGTCCGGCTGCGTCCGGTGGCCCTGATGCACGTCCGGGACATCGCCGGAGCCGAGGTCACCCCGCTGGGCTGCCGGACCGCGCTGGGCATCACCGAGCGCCGGCTGGGCCAGGCCCGGGCCGACGCGGCCGCGGGGCGGGCACGGGCGCTGGACGAGTACGACGGCATCGCCGCGTGCGAGCGGGAGATGGCCTACCTGCGCCGGGAGGCGGGCGAGGTGATGTTCGAGCTCCGCTGCCCCGCCTGTCGGGCCCGCTACGTCCGCTCGTTGCCCGACCTCGCCTCCGCGGTCCGCCGCGCCGACGGCAGCCGGGTGGAGTTGCACTGACCCCGGCCGACCGGGTCAGGCGAGGGCAGCGAGCCGGGCGCGCCCGTCGTCGCTGAGCGCCAGGTCCGCGGCCGCGACGCTGTCCAGGGGTCGTCTCGGGGCGGCGCGCCGCCGGGGTGGGCATCAGCACCGGGGAGAGGTCCAGCGCCCAGGCCGGCGCCACCTGCTGCCGGGACACGCCGCGTTCGCGCGCGACGGCGGCGAACTCCGGCAACCCCCGTCCGAGGGGTCCCCCGTGCGGGCGCTGGCTGCCGGCGCCCACGATCGCGGAGGCGGCACCGGGCCACACTTCTCGAGGCGTCCAGAGTCGCGTGGCCGCGGGCGCGTCGGCCACCGGGACCCGGTCAGGACGGTGGGGCGTCGCCGACCTCGGGGAACAGCGGGACCTCGCTGGTGATGCCCTGCGCCGCCAACGCCGCCTTCGCACCGCCGGCCTCCTCGGCCGCCTGCGGGGAGATCAGCACCTCGATGCCATCGCCCTCCGGCCGTGCGCCGGCCGCCTGGACGACCGGCGCGTGCGCTCGGGCCAGGCGTTCGGCTTCGGACCGGAGGTCGCCGGGGCGGAACCCGGTCTGCTGGACGACGATCTCGGACCCGACGTCGGCGGAGTCGATCACCGCCTGCACCGCAGGCGGTGGGGCCCCGAACCAGCGCACGGTCAGCCGGGTGCGGTCCAGGCTGATGCCCGGGGTGCCGAAGTCCGGTGAGTCCCCGGCTGCCGCGGACAGCCGCTCCAGTACGTCGTAGATCCCGGTGGGTACCCCCGGGTAGACGACGAACTCACCGTGGCCGACCGAGCCGGACGACGCTCGCCGTGACCCCTTGCGCGTTGCCATGGCCCCATGATCCAGGCTGTCGGCATGGAGATCGCGGGAGCACGGGTCTGGGTCACCGGCGCCTCGTCCGGCATCGGCGCCGCGCTGGCGCGGGAACTGGCCGACCGCGGGGCGCGGGTGGCGATCAGCGCCCGCAGCGTCGACGCCCTGGTCGAGGTGGCGGCCGGGCGGATGGCCGTCGTCCCGGTGGACGTCACCGACCGGGCCGCCACGGTGGCCGCCGGCGCGGCGGTGCGGGAGGCACTCGGCGGCCTGGACGTCGCCGTGCTCAACGCCGGGACGTGGTCGCAGTTCCACGTGGAACCGTGGGACTCCCAGGCCTTCGCCGACCACGTGCAGGTCAACCTGATGGGGACGGTGCACTCGCTGGAGGCCGTCGTCCCGGCGATGCTCGCCGAGGGCCGGGGGCGGATCGTGGGCATGGCCTCGGTGGCCGGCTACCGGGGCATCCCCGGATCGGAGGCCTACGGGGCGAGCAAGGCCGCGCTGCTCAACCTGTTCGAGAGCCTGCGCGGCTCGCTGGGTGTGCGCGGGGTCGTCGTCCAGACGCTGTCCCCGGGGTTCGTGCGCACCCGGATGACCGACCGCAACCGCTTCCCGATGCCGTTCAGGATCGAACCGGAGGCCGCGGCCCGGACGATCGCCGACGGGATCGCGCGGGGCAAGGCGGAGGTGGTCTTCCCCGTCCCGATGATGCTGGCGATGAAGCTCGCCCGGCTGGTTCCTGTGCGGGCCTGGACGGCCCTCACCGCCGCCATGGCCCGGCGGGGGCTGCACGGCGGCCCGAGCCGCCGCGCCGACTGACGACGCGGCGGCCCGACGGCCCCGCCGCAGGGTCCCGCCGCGGGCGTGCGAGCGGTGGGGTGCAGCGGGGTCCTTCCTCAGTCCCGGGGACCGCCGGCCACGTAGATGACCTGGCCGGAGACGAAGCCGGCGCCCTCGCTGACCAGGAACGAGGCGGTGTGCGCGATGTCCTCGGGCTGGCCGACCCGGGCCACCGGGATCTGCTTGGCGGCCATCTCCTTGAACTGCTCGAACGGCACGCCCACCCGCGCGGCGGTCGCCACGGTCATCTCGGTCTCGATGAAGCCGGGGGCGATCGCGTTGGCGGTCACGTTGTACCGGCCCAGCTCGAAGGCCAGGGTCTTGGTGAAGCCCTGCATGCCGGCCTTGGCCGCGGAGTAGTTCACCTG
>JAOPWG010000377.1 GCA_025965775.1 Modestobacter sp.
CGGCGACCTCCTCGAGGGTGCCCGCGCCCAGGGCGAGGGCTGCCACCACCTTGAGCCGCGCGGGGTCGGCCAACAGCCCGGCGATCGTCCCCGCCCCCACCCCTGCGTCCATTCCCCGACCGTATCCGCGCATCGCCGGACCGGCCGCCGGGTAGCTACGGGCGCATGGTGAGCCCCATCGACATCCAGAAGGCCCTGGGCGGCATGGACTACCCGGCGACGAAGGAGGACATCATCAAGCACGCGGAGAACAACGGTGGCGATGCCGAGGTCCTCGACGCCCTGAAGGGCATCGAGGACCGGGAGTACGAGGGCCCCAGCGGGGTCAGCTCCGCCGTCTTCCACTGACCGGCCGGGGCGGCCGGCCCGGCCGACCGCGACCGCCGTGCACCGGGTGACCACACCGGGCCACTAGGTTCGGATCCCATGACGTCGGCGCAGCACGGGTACAACGAGGACATGCACCTGGCGCACGTGCTGGCCGACCAGGCCGACACGATCAGCGTCGACCGGTTCCGCGCCCAGGAACTGCAGGTCGACACCAAGCCCGACCTCACCCCGGTCACCGACGCCGACCGGGCCGTGGAGGAGCAGCTGCGCAGCTCCCTGGCCCGGGCCCGCACCCGGGACGCCGTGCTCGGCGAGGAGTTCGGCAGCACCGGCCGCGGTGACCGCCGGTGGGTGATCGACCCGATCGACGGGACCAAGAACTTCGTCCGCGGCGTCCCGGTCTGGGCGACGCTCATCGCGCTGATGGACGGCGACGTGCCCGTGGTCGGGCTGGTGTCCGCCCCCGCGCTGAACCGCCGCTGGTGGGCTGCCGCCGGCTCCGGCGCCTGGACCGGCCGCCGGCTGGAGAACGCCACCCGGTGCCAGGTCTCCGCGGTCGGCCGGCTCACCGACGCGAGCCTGTCCTACTCCAGCCTCTCCGGCTGGGAGGAGCGCGACCTGCTGGGCGGCTTCCTCGACCTGACCCGACAGGTCTGGCGGACCCGCGCCTACGGCGACTTCTGGAGCTACATGATGGTGGCCGAGGGCGCGGTGGACGTGGCCTGCGAGCCCGAGGTTTCGCTGTGGGACCTCGCCGCCCTGGACGTGATCGTGCGCGAGGCGGGCGGGGCGTTCACCGACCTGGCGGGCAAGCCGGGGCCGGCCGGGGGCAGCGCGGTGGCCAGCAACGGGATCCTGCACCCGGACGTGCTGACGGCGCTCGCCCCCGGGGGACGAGCGCCGTCGGCCTGAGCAGCGGTCCGCAGGCGGGTCAGCGCACCGGGCCGGAGCCGTTCCCGCCCCGGCCGCCCTGCACGCGGCGCCGGACGTCGTCGATCCTGGCCCGGGTCTTCGGGTCCTTCGCCATCGCCTGGGCCTTGTCCGTCGCCTGACGGATGACCTGCTTGCCCTTGGGGCTGTTGGCGAACTGGACGACCTTGGTGAACAGCGACGCCATGGTGAGCCCGCCTCCTTCGTCGGCACGGAGGGCCCGCGGCGGGCCCCCTCTGTCCCGCCCAACGGTGCCAGGTCCCGGTGCGTTCCGCGCGCCGAGGGGATCGCTCAGCGCGCGGCGGACCAGCGGTCGCGCGCGGCACCCAGCGCAGGCACCGCGCGGGGCTCGACCACCGGACCCGGACGGCGCCGGGGGACGAGCTCCAGGCCCACGCCACGGGCGGCGAGCACCGCGGCACCCGCGGCCGAGGCGCTGCGCACCTGCACGTGCTGCACCGGACGGCCCAGCGCGTCGGCCAGCAGCTGCTGCACCGCGCCGTCGCGGGCCCCGCCGCCGGTGACGACGACCGTCTCCCCCGGCTCCGGCACACCGAGGAGGTCCAGAGCGGCCGCCACGGCGAACACCACGCCTTCGAGGGCCGCCCGCGCCAGATGGGCCCGGGTGGTGTCCGCGGACAACCCCGACCAGCTCCCCCGCGCCGAGGGCCCCGCGACCCCGCCGCGCTCGCCGGTCAGGAACGGCTCGAAGACCACGCCGCCGGCACCGGGCGGCACGGCCGTCGCCGCGGCCAGGAACGCCGGCCAGGTCAGCCCGAGCACTGTGCACACCCACGTCCAGGCCGAGCCGGCGTTCTGCAACGCCGCCATGGTGTACCAGCCCCTGTCGGCCCCGGCATAGCGGTGCACGAGGGCACCGGACACCGCCCGGGGGACCAGATCGGGCCGGAGCAGCTGCGCGCCCGACCCCAGGTTGACCTGGACGCCCGAGCGGGTGCCGGCGGCCAGCAGCGCCAGCGGGGTGTCCGCGGCACCGACGACCACCGGCACGGCACCGACCGGGAGGTCCGCCGTCCCCACGACCGTGGACCCGGGCAGCACCGCGGGCAGCTGCTCCGGCGCCAGGCCGGCGGCGGCTACCGCCGCCGGCGACCACCGCTCCCCCGGCACGTCCCACAGCAGGGTGGCCGAGGCGTCGCTGCGGTCGGTCACGGCCGGGTCCCCGCCGGGCACGAGGGTGGCCCGCAGCGCGTCCTTGGGCAGCAGGACGGCAGCGGCTCCGGCGACCAGGTCCGGCTGGTGGGCGGCCAGCCAGGCCAGCAGCGGGCCGGTCATGCCGGGCACCAGCGGGTTGGCCAGCGCGGCGCGGTCGCCGGGCGGTAGGTCCTGCCACCGCTGCACCTCGGCGGTGGCCCGCTGGTCGGACCAGAGCAGGGCGGGGCCCAGCGCGGCGCCGGCCGCGTCGACGAGCACGGCGCCGTGCATCTGGCCGGCCAGCCCGAGCGCGGCGACCGGGCGGCCGGCGAGCCGGCCGGTCAGCGCGGCCAGGGCGTCGTCCAGGGCACGCCGCCAGACGCCGACATCGGTCTGCGCCCACCCCGGCTGCGGCCGGTCGACCGGGTAGCCCTCCTCGGCCTCGGCGACGACGTCGCCGGCCAGGTCGAGGGCCGCCACCTTCAGCCCGCTGGTGCCCAGGTCGGCGCCGAGGACGACGGGGCCGCTCACGAGGCCCCCTGACCGGCGCCCGTCGGCCGGGTTCGCGGCGCTGCCGTGTGCATCGGTGAGCTCGCACGCCCGTTCACTGGGGGAAGAAGCCCCCCGGGCGACCGTTCCGGTCGGCCAGCAGGCCCGCCAGCGTGGCGACGGCGATCTCCGGCGGCGTGCGGGAACCCACGTCCAGCCCGATCGGCCGGTGTACCCGGGCGACATCGGCGGCGGGTACGCCGAGGGCGGCCAGCGCAGCGACGTGCGGTCCCTCGTGCCGTGGGTTGCCCATGACCCCCACCCAGCGCACCGGGCGGGTGAGGGCGTCGCGCAGCAGCGGGCCGAGCTCCTCGCGGTGGTGATCGGTGACCACGACGTCGGCGCCCGCTCCGGCCAGCTCGCCGGTCAGCTCGGGGACGCCGGCGACGCGGACGGTCCCCGCCGGCAGCCCGGCCGGCGCGGGCCGGGCGGGGTCGGGCTCGACCAGCACCGGCCGCCAGCCCAGCTCCGCACCCAACCGCAGCAGCGCGCCGGCGACCGGGGAGGCGAACACCGCGACGAGCACGCGCTCCGGAGCGTCCCCGGCCGGGGTCGAGCCGTGTGCGACCCCGCAGGACGCGTCGTGCCCGGCAGGCGTTCCGGCCGCGGTCACGGGGCAGCCAGGAAGTCGACCAGGCCGGCGGCGAACTGCGCCGGGGCGACCGCGTGGCCGCGTGCGTCGACCCGGACCACCTCGACGCCGTCCGAGCCGGTCACCCGCGTCGTCCGCGGGACCTCGAGCGGGAGGATCACTGCACTCACCGCTGCGGGCTGTTGCCGTAGGTGTAGCCCGCGTCGGCGTACCGGCCGCCCGCAGCGACGCCGGGCGGGGCGATCCCGTCCAGCCGCGCGAGGTCGTCGGGCGAGAGCTGCACGGCGACCGCGCCGACGTTCTCCTCCAGGTAGCTGCGCCGCTTGGTGCCCGGGATCGGCACGACGTCCGGGCCCTGCGCGAGCACCCAGGCCAGCGCCAGCTGACCCGGCGTGACGCCCTTCTCCGCGGCCAGCGTGCGCACGGCATCGACCAGCCGCAGGTTGGCCGTGAAGGCCTCGCCGGTGAACCGGGGGTGGGTGCGCCGCCAGTCGTCCTCGGCGAAGTCGTCCGGGCTGGTGAGGGCGCCGGTCAGGAACCCCCTGCCCAGCGGGCTGAAGGGCACGATGCCGATGCCGTGCTCGCGGGCGACGTCCAGCACGCTGCTGCCGTCGTCCCCGGGCACCTCCAGGTCCCGGGTCCACAGCGACCATTCGCTCTGCAGGGCCGCGATCGGGTGGACGGCGGCCGCCCGGCCGATGGAGGCCGCGCTGGCCTCCGACAGGCCCAGGTGGCGGACCTTGCCGGCCTGCACCAGCTCGGCCATCGCCCCCACGGTGTCCTCGATCGGCACGGCGGGGTCGACCCGGTGCTGGTAGTAGAGGTCGATGACGTCCACGCCGAGCCGGCGCAGGCTGGCCTCGGCGCAGGCCCGGATGTTCTCCGGCCGGCCGTCGATGGTCATGCCGCCGCGCGGGTCGTGCCGCAACGAGAACTTGGTGGCCAGCTGCACCTCGTCGCGGCGCCCGGCGATCGCCTCGCCGACCAGCTCCTCGTTGTGCCCCTCGCCGTAGACGTCGGAGGTGTCCAGGAAGGTCACCCCGAGGTCCAGCGCCCGGCGGACGGTCGCCAGCGACTCGGTCCGGTCGGCGGTGCCGTACATCTGGCTCATGCCCATGCAGCCCAGGCCGAGGGCTGCGACCTGCAGGCCGCCCAGGTCGCGCCGGGGCACCGGCGGGATCGTCTGCGTCATGACCGCATCCTGTCCCGGGCCCGGCGGGTGACGCCAGCCGGGGGCGCCGCGCTCGGGCGGGCGGTCAGCTGCCGCGCAGCACGCCGGTGCTGGTCAGCTCCTCGGCCACGTCACGCAGCTTGACGTTGCTGCGCTGGGAGGCGTGCGTGAGCAAGGTGAACGCCTGCTCGGCGGTCAACCGGTACCGCTCCATCAAGATCCCCTTGGCCTGCTCGATCACCGACCGGGAGAGCATCGCCATGCGCATGTTGGTGACGTCCTGGGTGGCCCGGGCCGCGGCCTCGGCGTTGCCGACGGCGATCGCCACGAACGCCGCGGCCTCCTGCCCGAGGGCCACGTCCGCCTCGCCGAAGGCCGCCGGGGTGCTGGCGTAGTTGTTCAGCGCCCCGATGGTCGCGCCCTGGAAGGGCAGCGGCACCGACAGGGAGCTGCGCACCCCCCGGTCGGCCACGTGCACGGCGTAGTCCGGCCAGCGCTCCTCGATGCGCATGTCGGTGACCAGGAAGATCTCACCGGCCCGACCGGCGTCCAGGCAGGGTCCGTAGCCGCGCTCGTACTGCAACTCGTCGGCGTCCATCGCCAGCTGCCCGTCGAAGGCGACCGTGAACGGCTTGTCGTCGCGGATCAGGGTGATCGAGGAGGCCTCCGCACCGGGCAGCGCCCGCCGGGCCAGGCCCACGACCTCGTTGAGCACGTCGGGCAGCTCGCGGTCGGCCAGTACGACGCCGGCCAGGTCACGGTGCAGCTCCCCGAGGTTCTGGGTCATCGGTGGACGCGGTCCTCTCCCCTTGAGGACGGGTCGCCGTTGGCTCGACGTCCGTCCACGCCGGGATTGACCCCAGCCGCATCAGGGTAGGGGGTGGAGTCGGGCTGCCGGTGGGGCCTCCGGCCCACGCCCACCCGGCGGGATCACGCGGTCGACACGCCGGCCCGGCGCCGGGCGCGCGCGCGGAGGCGGGACATGATCGGCAGCCGCCGGAGAAACCGTCGCAGGGCGCCGCCGGTGCGCACCGTCCACGGCACAGCGACCGGGACGGCGAGCAGGATGAGTCCGCCGGCGCACCAGCCGGCCAGCACGTCGGACAGCCAGTGGGTGCCCAGGTAGACCGTGGTGAGACCGACGCTGACCGCGACCACGGCGGCCAGCACGGCGGCCAGCCGACGGTGCCCGCGGGCCAGCATCGCCACCACACCCCAGGTGACGACGGCGTTGGCGGTATGCCCGGACGGGAAGACCGTCCCGCTGACCGCGAAGACGTGCGCGGCGCCCGGCAGCACGGCGTCGGGGCCCAGCTGGAGCGGCCCCAGCCGCCCCATCAGGGTCTTCATGCCGCCGACCCCGACCTCGGTGAGCGCCGTGCCCACCAGCAGGACGACGAGGGGACGGGCGTTGCGTTCGCGCCAGGCCCGCCGGCCCAGCCACAGCGCCGCCAGCGACAGGCAGATCCCCCGCTGTCCGAGCACGACCCACCAGTTCAGCACGCCGGCCAGCTGCGGCCAGTGCTGCGCCGGAGCCCAGCGGTAGACGGCCAGGTCCCAGTCGACGATCCGTCCGCCGATCAGCACCGCGACCAGCAGCACCACCAGACCGGCGAGGAGGACGGCCGCCAGGGCCATCCGCCACCGCGGCCGTGCAGGTGCCCCGGCCGCACGGGCAGGGAGAAGGTCGGGCGGCACGGAACCAGGGTGCCACCGGAGCCTGGGAGCCCGCTGGGCGACGGCTCCCCGCCGCTGGCAGCCGGCAGGGATCGCCGGCGACCGGAAGTCCGTTGCCCGGCGACCCGTCCGCCATCGTGCACGACGTGGACCCGTCATCCGCGCTCGCCGCCGAGCGGGTGCTGTCCGGCGGCCTGCTGCTGCGCGGCTGCCCCCGCGGCTGCGGCGTCTGGTGGGATGGACGGTGTCCGCGCCGCGGCGGTGACCGGCCGCCGCCCGGACCGAGGAGGGCATCCGTGCAGTACGCCGAGTCCGTCGTCGAGCTGATCGGGAACACCCCGCTGGTGCGGTTGCGCCACGTCACCGACCACCTGGGCCCCGACGCCCCCCTGGTACTGGCCAAGGTCGAGTACTTCAACCCCGGCGGGTCGGTGAAGGACCGCATCGCACTGCGCATGGTCGAGGCCGCGGAGGCCTCCGGAGCCCTGCGTCCCGGCGGCATCATCGTGGAGCCGACCAGCGGCAACACCGGCATCGGGCTGGCGATCGTGGCCCAGACCCGGGGCTACCGGTGCATCTTCGTCTGCCCGGACAAGGTGGGCCAGGAAAAGATCAACGTGCTGCGCGCCTACGGCGCGGAGGTCGTGGTCTGCCCGACCGCCGTCGACCCGGCGGACCCGCGGTCCTACTACTCGGTCTCCGACCGGCTGGCCCGGGAGACCCCGGGCGGGTGGAAGCCCGACCAGTACGCGAACCCGGCCAACTCGCGCTCGCACTACGAGACGACCGGCCCGGAGATCTGGGCGCAGACCGAGGGGCGGGTCACCCACGTCGTGGCCGGGGTGGGTACCGGCGGCACGATCTCCGGGATCGGCCGGTACCTCAAGGAGGCCGGCGACGGTCGGGTCCGCGTCATCGGCGCCGACCCGGAGGGCTCGGTCTACTCCGGTGGCACCGGGCGCCCGTACCTGGTCGAGGGGGTGGGCGAGGACTTCTGGCCCGCCGCCTACGACCGGGAGATCGCCGACGAGATCGTCGCGGTCTCCGACGGCGACTCCTTCGCGATGACCCGGCGGCTGGCCCGCGAAGAGGGGCTGCTGGTCGGCGGATCGTGCGGCATGGCCGTCGTGGCGGCGCTGCGGGTGGCCGAGCGGCTGACCGCGGACGACGTCCTGGTGGTGCTGCTGCCCGACGGTGGTCGCGGCTACCTCAA
Source organism: Modestobacter sp. (assembly GCA_025965775.1). Taxonomy (GTDB): domain Bacteria; phylum Actinomycetota; class Actinomycetes; order Mycobacteriales; family Geodermatophilaceae; genus Modestobacter. The sequence continues at coordinate 7,618 of JAOPWG010000377.1, forward strand.
CAAGATCTTCAACGACGAGTGGATGGCCGACTACGGCTTCCTGGACGCCGGGGGCGGTGAGACCGTCGGCGAGCTCCTGGAGGCCAAGTCCGGCAGCACCCCGCCGCTGGTGCACACGCACCCGAGCGAGACCGTCCGCGACGCCATCGACATCCTGCGCGAGTACGGCGTCAGCCAGCTGCCGGTGGTGCGCGCCGAGCCACCGGTGACCGCCGGTGAGGTGGTCGGCTC